>CANOHY010000030.1 GCA_947565915.1 uncultured Eggerthellaceae bacterium
TTACCATTCCTAAGCCCCAAAATCAAGCTCTGACCGGGGAACACTCAAGCGTATTTGAAAATGCATATAGTATATAGCGGATTGTGATTCCGAACCCAAATGCTATTGCAAACTATAGGGTTGCGCGCGCTCGGCTAGCATATTGCGTGCTGCCTCCCAACCAGGCAAGATGCGCTTCAAGTGAGTTTCGCACTCCTCTGGCGAGATGGTGGCAAGCTTCTCAAGCTCGCGCCAAAGCACCCACACCAGGCAATCGGGCGGGTATGGGATGAGGTCGGTGGAGAGCCAAAGCGCGCCAGCCTCATTCGACGACCAGCGCCCGCGCATCGCGCGCATGCGAATGGTCGGCACGCTTTCGCCTGGGGCCAGCACCGCCATGAAATCCTTTGTCATGCCCTCGGCATTGCGAAGCAGCAAGGGCTCGGCATAGCCATCGAAAGCCTTCTTGCCCTCGTCGTAGTTGCCCGGGTGCACGACATACAGCGTAATGAGGCTCACTGCTGGGTCGATCGAGTACTTGTAGGTGGTGGTGCCGCGTGCGCCCGACTTCAGTTTCATGCGCTTTTCGGCCAAAGGGTACACGCGCAGCTGAAACGGACGCCCAAGTGCATAGGCCACATCACCCGTTTGATAGCGGCATTTGATAGAAGAGGACTTCTCGTAGCGCTTCAGCATGTCGCGCCGAAGCTCCTTGATCTGCTCCAAGTGGCTTGCGAAGAAATCAACGATAACCTGCGGCTCGGTATCGTAGGGAGCCATGACGTAAGGCTCGGCTTTGGGCGGCTTTAGCGCTACGAACAAATCGGGCATGCCCGCGCGCACGATGGGAATGGTGAGGCCTTCCCATTCGAGCGATTCCTGCTGGGCTTGCGCACCCGCCCTCGCGTCGTCTTCGTCTTCAGCCACAATATGCCCCGCTTCTGAGCCCCAAATCCTTGCCGATGCACATCATATCTCGAAGGATAGGCCATCGGAGGCCGCCTGCACGCGGCCTCCGTATTGCGACAAGTAATCGTTGAGTTCAACAAGCGTGATGGGCTCGGCATAATGCATGCACAGATGCGTGAGGTAGATCTTCTTCGCATCGAGGGCAAGTCCCTGCTCGATGCACTCCTGCACGCTGTTGTGGCTCTCGGGATAGCCGTTGTGCTTCCAGTAGGTGGCATCGAGTGCCAGCACGTCCACGCCATGGATGCGCTCTGCTGTTTCCGCTGGCAGCTTGCCGGTGTCCGACGCATAGAACAGGCGCGTTTGCGGCGTCTCGATCAGGTAGCCATAAGTGCCTGGCGCATGGGTTACCGGCAGCGCCGTGTAGCGCACGCCATCGAGCTCGAACGAGTCGCCCGGATTCACCTCATGGGGCTCAACCGCATACATCATGTAGTTGAACTCGCGTCCGATGCTCGCGAGCGTATAGGGCGAAGCATGCACGGGAATCAGCTGCTTGGTTCGCAGCTGCATCATGTACTCCAGCTCGCCGAAACCGCCCACGTGGTCGTAGTGCCAATGCGTGAGCACCACATCCGCCACCTCGCGCACTCCTTCGCGGTTGAGGTAGGAGCGCAGGTCGGGCGGGCAGTCGATGAGCGTGCGCGACTCGCCGCTCACCATGGCGCCGCAATCGCCGCGCGCTGCTTGCGGGTTGGCTCGCGCTTCCTCGCAAGCCGGGCAATCGCAGAAGAATGCCGGCACGCCGCAGCCTGCCCCCGTTCCCAAGAATGTGAAGGTATGCGTCATGTGCCAGCCTTGCTAGTTCCCCGCTGCGCGTGCAGCCTGATACTCGTCGATCAGCTTCTTCTGCACGTCTCCGGGGGCCTGCTCGTAGCCATTCATCTCTATCTCGTAAGTTCCCTGTCCGCGCGTCATAGAGCGCAGATCGCGCGTGTAGTTAACCACCTCGGCGTAGGGCGCGCGCATCAGAATGACGGTCTCTCCCGCATCGCCCGCCTCCGAGCCGATGATGCGGCCGCGCCGCGTGGCGATATCCCCCATCACCGCGCCAGCGTATTCGTCAGTGACCGACACGCGCAGATCGGCCATGGGCTCCAAGATCACCGGGTCGGCCTGCTCGGCCGCTGCGCGAAAGCCGATGCGCGCAGCCGTCTTGAAGGCCATTTCGTTGGAGTCGACCGGGTGATACGACCCGTCATACACCGTGCATTTCACGTCCACTACCGGGTAGCCTGCCAGATACCCCTCGGCCATGGTCTCCTGCACGCCCTTGTCCACGGCGGGCACCAGGCCACCTGGGATGGCACCGCCTTTGATCTCGTCAACGAACTCGTAGCCCGCACCTGGGTTAGGCTCCAGCCGCAGCCAGCAATCGCCGAACTGGCCCGAACCGCCCGTTTGCTTCTTGTGGCGCCCCTGAGCCTCGGCCTTCTTGCGAATGGTCTCGCGATACGGGATGCGCACCGGCACCAGCACGGCCTCTACGCCGGTGGATTCCTTCAGCCGCTGCAGAAGCGTGTTCACTTGCTCGTCGCCCATGGCGTTGATCACCGTTTGACGCGTTTCGTCGTCGCGGCGAATGGTGATAGTGGGGTCGGTCTCGGCGCTCTTGGAAAGGAACGTGCCCAGCTTGTCCTCTTCCTTCTTGTTGGCTGCCTCGATTGCCACCGGGTAAAGCGGAACGGGAAGCGGCATGGGAGCAAGCTCGATGTCGCCCTTGGCCGAAAGCGTATCGCCTGGACGCACCTCGTCGAGCTTGGGAATCACCACGATGTCGCCCGCCTTGGCCGACTTCACCTCGGTGGATTCCTTGCCCATCATCACCAGCACCTTGCCGATGCGGTCCTTCTTGCCTGTGCGCGCATCGGTTAGGTCCATGCCAGGCTCTATCACACCCGTGAGTACCTTCACGTAGGAAAGCCTGCCCACGAAGGCATCAGATGACGACTTGAACACGAAGCAGCTGGGCTCGCCGTTCTCGTCGATCTTCAGCTTCTCGCCGTTTGTCAGCACGTAAGCCGCATGCTCGCGCGGATGCGGGAAGAACGTCACGATGTCGTCCATGAGCGTCTTGATGCCCTGCTTGATGATGGTGGAGCCCACATAGATGGGCACGAATATGCGCTGGTTGATGGCATCGTGAATGCATTTCTCAAGCTCGTCTTGGGAAATCTCTTCACCTTCGAGGTACTTCTCCATGATCTCGTCATTGGCCTCGGCCACCGCATCGATCAAGCGCTCGCGCGCGCCCTGGGCCACTTCGAGCATCTCGCCCGTCATGTCCTCCACAACCTCCACGTCGGGGTCGCTTTGGAAATAGCGCGCCTTCATGCGCACCACGTCGATCACGCCCTTGAAGTCCTCCGCCATGCCAATGGGCAAGGTAACCGGCGCCAAGCGCTTGCCGAAGCGCGCCTGCAGCAGCGCCACGGCCGTGTTGAAGTCGGCGCTCTCGCGGTCGATGTGGTTGATGAACACCGAGCGCGAGATGTTCATCTTCTCGGCTTCCTTCCATAGGCGCGTGGTCATCACCTGAGGGCCATCCACGGCATCTACCACGAACATGGCCATCTCGGCGGCGAACATGGTGGCAATGGTGTCGCCGATGAAGTCGGGGTGCCCTGAGGTGTCCAACAGGTTGATCTTGTAGTCGCCATAGGGAATGGGCGCGATGGAAGTGGAAATGGTGAACTTGCGGCGAATCTCCTCGGAATCGTAGTCCAGATAGGATTTCCCGTCATGCGTTGTTCCCATGCGCGGGGTTTTGCCGCTCACGAAGAGCATGGCCTCGGCAAGTGATGTCTTGCCAGCTCCGTCCTGTCCTACAAGCGCGATGTTCCTAACATGCTCGGGAGTGGGTGCAGCCATAGTCTCACCATCTTCCAGACGAGGGCGGAAGGCCCGCTTGATAGATGATTTCAGTTTAGCGGATTTCACCCTTCGCACAGAGCACGCGAGTGAATTCGCGCCTGCCCTCGATGCTGCTTCGTCAAGCGTCGAGGGAAGGGCCTCCGTTTTCACTCCTCGGTCGCTTCGCTTCCTGCGGGGGTTGAAAACTACGACCCTTCCCTCGACGCGTGCCTGGCAATACGATCAGGCGCCAACCCTAGTCCAGATAGGCGCCCGTTTGGCGCAGCCACAAGCTCTCGTACACTCCCCCAGCGTTGATGAGCTCGTCGTGCGTGCCATCTTCCACGATTCGCCCATCTTGGATCACCACGATGCGGTCGAGCGAAGCCACGGTTGAGAGCCTATGCGCCACCACGATGCTCGTGCGCCCTTGCATCAGCCGCCCAAGAGCTTCCTGCACCAAGTGCTCGCTTTCGCTGTCGAGCGCGCTTGTGGCCTCGTCGAGCACCAAGATGGGGCAATCGGCCAAAAGCGCACGCGCAATCACCACGCGCTGGCGCTGACCCCCTGAGAGCTTCACGCCACGCTCGCCCGTGATGGTTTGGAAGCCCTGCGGCAACCGCTCGATGAACTCGAGTGCGTTGGCCTGCACGGCTGCTTCGCAAATCTCCTCGTCGGTTGCATCCGGCTTCCCGTAGGCGATGTTCTCGGCCACCGTGCGATGGAACAGCACCGATTCCTGCGGCACGTAGGCAATCTGGCGCCGCAGCGACTGCTGAGTGCACAGGCTTATGTCCTGACCATCCACCAAGATGCGTCCACCTTGTATGTCGGAGAGGCGCAGCAGCAGCTTGGTGAGCGTGGTTTTGCCAGCTCCGCTCACGCCCACCAACCCCACGCGCTGACCAGCAGGTATGTGCAAGTTGAAATCGTCGAACACCTGCGTTACCGCGTTGCCGTCGGTGTAGTGGAAGCTGATGTTCTCGAAGTCGATGTTGCCATGCTCTACGTGCAACTGCGAGGCGCCGGGCACATCGTCCACCAGGCGCGGCTCGTCGAGCACTTGGGTCATGCCGCTTGCGTCTCCGAACGCGCGATTGAGCCTCTGCAGGCTGCGGCTGATGAAGTTGAACTGGTTGGTGACCGAATAGGTGTAGGTGAACATGAGGATGAGCGTGCCCGGCGTTATGCCGAACCACGGGTTGCCGCCTGCGATGAACACGCTCACGATGCTCATGATGACAACCGCCACCGCCGAGGTGATGATGCCACGCGTCAAGCTTGCCCTCATGCGCGTGCTCTCACGCCGCACCACCTCATGGTTGGCCGCATCGAAAAGCCCGCGCTCGTAATCCTCGCGCCCGTACGTCTTCACTGCCAAGATGTTCGCAACGCTATCGGCCAGCTCGCCCGATAGCTGGTTTTGGGCACCCGCCGCCTTCTCGTTGAGGTTCAGGATGCGCCTATACATCCAATAGCTCAGGCCCCCGTAGGCAAGCAGCAGTGCCATGAGCACCACCACGTAGATGGGCACCACCGGCACCAGCACCACGCAAATGGACGCCACGGACACGATGATGGGAAGTATGGGGAAGTTGAGCGTCTCGAGCAGGTCGTTGTAGGCCGACATGAACTTGGTGGTCTGCGATACCAGCGTGCCGCCGAACCGGTTGGAGTGGAAGCTCATCGATTGGTTGCAAAGCGCATCGAAGCATTGGGTGGCAAGGTCGTAGGAAGCGCGAATCTGCAGCTTCCACAGCGTGTAGTCCTGCAGGCGGCTGCAAGCCTGCCCCACCACGTTCACCATTATGAGCGCGAAGATGTAGGGCCCGAACACCTGGAACACCTGATTGGCTGCCACGGGGCTTTCGGCGATGCGGTCGACTATCAGGCTCATGATGAAGGGGTTGGCATACGACAGCAGCACGCTGAAGCCCACCGTGGAGCACACCATGGCCACGAATAGGCCGCCATGACGCTTCGTAACCTCCCAGTAGTAGTGGAGGCTGCGCCTGGTGAGCGGATTCGAACCGAAGCTCTTCGCCATGCCGCGCCTTTGCCCTTCCCTCGCATCTTTGAACGAAAATGCCTGGCACTCTATGGTAGTGCCAGGCATCGATGTTGCCAATTCCCTTCCCGCAGAGCCTTATGTGGCAATGGCCCAAAAGCCTACAGCTCGCTTTGGATGCGCGCCGTGCGCGCGGCGACCTCTGCCTTGGAGCGCTCGACATCGATGGTGGGCCATTCGCCTTCGCGATAAACCACCTCGCCATCGCAGAGCGTGAGCACCACATCGGATCCCTGGCCAGCATACACAACGTTGGTCAGCAGGTCGTTCTCGGGGCACCACTGCGGTCCCTCCACGTCCAGCACGCAGAGGTCGGCCTTGAAGCCCTCCTTCAGCAGGCCACAGTCGTCGCGCCCCTGCGAAAGTGCGCCGGTGCGCGTGGCCGCCCGCACCACCTGCTTAGGCGTGAGTACGGTTGGGTCAAGCTCGTATCCCTTGTAGATGAGCGCCATCAGATACAGGTCCTTGAACATGTTGTGGTTGTTGTTCGAGGCCATGCCGTCGGTGCCCAAGCACACGGGAACACCAGCTTCGAGCATCTTGTGAATGGGCGCGAAACCGCTTGCCAGCTTCATGTTCGACGCAGGGTTGTTGGCAACGAACACCTGCTTCTCGGCCAGGATGGCGATGTCCTCCTCGCTCACCCACACGCAATGCGCAGCAGTGCAGGGCACATCGAATACCCCGATGCTCGCGAAGTACTGAATGGGCGAGAGCCCGTCGTGACGCTGACGGCACTCCTCCACCTCATTTTTGGTCTCCGAAGCATGCACGTGAAGCCTCAGACCCTTCTCCTTCACGATGTCCACGATGTCGCGGCACACCTGCTCATTGGAGGTGTACTCGGCATGGATGTTGTAATCCATGCGAAGTCGCCCGTTCGCGGCCCCATTGTAATCGTGCACATAGCGCTCGTTTTGAGCTGCGATGGGGTATTCGCTATAGGGCTTGGGCTCGAACGCCAGCAACCCCTCGCAAAGGTTCGCCTTCATGCCCGCTTCGTCCACCGACTTAGCTCGCTCGGGAGTTGCATAGTACATGTCCGACATGCTCACCACACCGAAACGCGCCATCTCGGCAAGCGCCAGATTGCAGCCCCAATAGTTGTCTTCGGGCGTCATCTTGCCCTCGAATGGCCAGCATTTCTGCTCGAGCCAAGCTTGCAGGGGCAAGTTCTCGGCGTACCCGCGAAGAAGCGTCATGGGCGCATGGCTATGCGCGTTGTATAGTGCTGGCATCAATAGCTTGCCGCGCCCGTCGAACACCTCGCCATAATCCTGCGCATTTTGGGGCGCTTCATCGCCAATATAGTCAATCTTCTCGCCTTTGACCCCTACCCACTTATGAGCTTGCGTGTCGAAGCGCTCATCGACGATAGCTATGTCCTCGAACAGCATCTTTGCTCCCCTCTTCCGCTCCATAGGCTGATCGCCTTCGATTCTAACCAGTGTTGCCGCAAATTCACGGAGAACACGAAACAATGATTATAGGACTAGGTCGAATAGTACACGTGGCTCAATCGTATCCAAGCGGTCGAATTCCTTGCGAAAGCGTGTGCTATGATGTGCGACGATTCATAACAGGCTTTGAGAGAGCGAGGGAATTATGGCGGAAGAAAGCACTTCGTGCAGCGGTTCGTGCGGAAGCTGCAGCGAGTCTGGGTGCGCAGATCGCACCGAGGCTCCGCAGCCGAAGGGTCGCAAGAACATCAAGCACATGATTGGCGTGGTATCGGGCAAAGGCGGCGTGGGCAAGTCGCTGGTCACCAGCTTGCTAGCTAGCCAGATGGCCGCGCGCGGCTACAAGGTGGGCATCCTGGATGCCGACATCACGGGCCCCTCCATCCCGAAATCCTTTGGTGTGAAGGCCGGCATCACCGGCGACGAGGATGGCATCAACCCGGCCGAGACGCCCAATGGCATCAAGATCATGTCGTTGAACCTCATGGTGCCGCAAGAGGACACCCCGGTAGCTTGGCGCGGTCCGGTTATCTCGGGCATCCTGTCGCAATTCTGGGATCAGACCAACTGGGAAGACATCGACTACATGTTCGTGGACATGCCTCCGGGAACCTCTGACGTGTTCCTCACCGTGCTGCAGACGTTCCCCTTGGATGGAATCGTAACCGTGTCGGCGCCCCAAGAGCTGGTTGCCATGATCGTGGGCAAAGCCGTGAACCTTGCTGCCGACCTCGAGGTGCCGGTGCTGGGCCTAGTCGAGAACATGGCGTACTTCAAATGCGACGAATGCGGCAAGGAGCATTTCATCTTCGGCGAGCCCCAGGGCGCTGCGGTGGCCGAGCGCTACAAGATCCCGGCCGTGGCCACGCTGCCGCTCGACCCTGCCGCGGCCAGCATCGTGGACGAGGGACGCGTGTACGAATACGAGACGAACGGGGCGCTTGATTGCATAATCGACAAGATCATCGAGAGCGCCAGCAAGTAGTCACGCTGGCGCTGGATTGCACGATGCAAGGACATGCGGGGTTGCGCTTTGCGCAGCCCCGTTTCTTTACGGTTGCACCGACAAGCTTCCCCTTCGACGAAATCATAGGTTAGTTGCTCCGAAAGCTTTCGATTGTCAAGGACAAACGGCATCGCACCTTGGTATCATGTAGGCAGGGTCTAAGCCAGCGTCTAAAGGAGGATGCGATGGGAGTAAAGGCCGATACGGAGCTCGAGATATCTTTCGACGAGCTGAGGAACTACCTTCACAGCAAGCATTCGGTTTACATGGACCACGCTGAAGGCAGTTATTATCTCACCGATGTGAACGACCGGTACTGGCGCGTGCAAGACACCACGAAGCTCAACGAGAAGAACCACTATACCGATTGCTCGGAGCTTGTTCCGACCATCGGCGAGTTTCTGAACCTCCCGTTCCACAACCATGGCAAGACCATCGCCGAGATGTTCGACGAAGCGACCTTCTACGAATCGCTACCGGCCACTGCGGAATAGCTTGCCAATCCGAACAACTGAATAGCCACTACAGGCGCCTCGCAATTTGCGGGGCGCTTTCGTGTTTTCCCGTACCCCTTCGTCTGCCCTTTATGCAGGTATGTATATCGTGAAGGTGGTTCGGCCGTTTTCGCTTGCGGCTTCAATGGTGCCTCCATGCGCAAGCACGATCTCCTTCGCAATGGCAAGCCCCAAACCTGCTCGCCCATCAGAGGAGCTGCGCGCTGAATCCGCCCGATAGAACTTGTCGAAGATGCTATTCAGATGAGCCGGAGAGATCTCGCGACCAACATCGGTTACGGAGAACTCCCAGCGCGCCATGGGCTCGTCCGTCTTCTGAACCTGAAGGGTCACCGCAGTATCTGCGTCGGCATGGGCGATGGCATTACGCAGCACGTTGCCGAGCGCACGCGCGAACTTGTCGGGATCGACGAAGGCGACAGCGTCCTCGGGAGCCGAAACCGCGATGTTCAAACCGCGCGCCTCTGCTTCGGGATAGAACTCCTCGGCAAGCTGTCGGCAGAACAGCTGGATCTGCACTTGTGCCCGCTCGATGGGTATCGCCTGCAAGTTGTAACGGGTTATCTCGAAGAACTCGGCTATCAGGTCTTCGAGGCGCTCCGATTTCGCCAAAGCAGTTGCGATATAGCGCTTACGTTGCTCCTCGGGAATGTCGGGTGCTTCGTCGAGAAGCGAAAGGTAACCGATGATCGAGGTGATGGGCGTTTTCACGTCGTGCGCGAGATAGGCAACGAGCTCATCCTTGCGCCGTTCAGCCGCCTGCGCCGCGCGCTCGTCCGCCAACGAGGCAACACGAATGGAATTGAGCTCCTCTTGGGTCGCATGCAAGGGCGCCGAAAGCTGCACCGGCTTGTCACGATGCGCGATGAGCGAGCCCACCGCGCCCGCGAGCTCGTCGAAGTAGCGCATGGAACGGCTGAATCCTACGAAGAGGACGATAGCGAAGCCCACGAGATAGACGATCACCGCAAGCGGGATCTTGAAGAGCCTCACCACGTTGTAGGTGGACAAATCGCGCATGGCGATGCGATCCTCGTAACGCATGACCTGAGTATCGTTGGTTATCTTGCTCGCGCACATCTCCGTGACCGCAGCCATGCAGATCTCGACCTCGTTGGTCCAATAGGGAATATCCTTGCCCGCGCTGTAGAGCAGCTGCGTGGTGCGCGGATCGATGGGCGCTTGTGCGAGCTGCTCAGGCGTCATGGCCACGAGCAGCTCCTCCTCTGGACCACCCCAGGCCCCCCACTCGTCGCTGCGCGTGATGATTACCCAGTAGTTAGACTCGACGCGACCCTCTACCACCACATCGGGCTGCGATACTCCATCGTCAAGCTCTACGCTCGTTGAGTATGTGCTCTCGGTTTCGCCGACTGACGCTTTGTCTGTCTGGTAGCTGAAGATGGCATCGGCTTCCTCGGGTGTTTGCGCAATGGCGAAGATATGGCCATTATTGAGGTCAAGTGCTTCTTGCAGCGTGGCGTTTTCGTAAGTGTAGACCTCCCATTCGGAAGTCGAATCGGCCACGATGTTGGCAATATGCGGGACCAAGAACACCTCAATGGCCAAGGCAAGAAGCACGAACAGCGCAGAATAGGCCAGCACGTCGCGGAGCAGCTGCAAGGTGAGCTTGCGCGTGAGCTGCTTGGCTTGCTCCGATCGGGCTCTCACTGCTTCCCCTTACGAAGCCGAGGCGGCTATCATGTAGCCCACGCCCCATGCAGTGGATATGAACTGAGTCGACGAATCGACCTCGGCAAGCTTGCAGCGCAAATGCCGAATGTGAACCATAACCGTATTGGCCGACGAGCTATCGGGCGGCATGTTCCACACGCGCGAGTACAGATCGGCCGTTGAAACAGGCGAACCAGCGTTTTCCAACAGGCATGCGAGTATGTCGAATTCCTTGGGCGTAAGAGCGAGCGGCTCCCCGTAGAGGCTTGCCGTATGCTCGCGGCGGCTGAGCTCGATGCCCTTCGCTTCCAGAATGGAATCCTGCCCCTTCGACGCATCGGACAGGGAACGCTTGCGCAAGCGCGCCTTCACGCGAGCAACCAACTCGCGCGGCTTGAACGGCTTCACGATGTAGTCGTCTGCTCCAAGCGCGAACCCCACCAGAATGTCGGTTTCCTCATCCTTGGCCGTAAGGAAGACAACCGAGGCATCGCTTATCGATTGCAAGCGCCGGGTAAACTCGAACCCGTCCATGCCAGGCATCATTATGTCCACGATAGCAAGGTCGAAGTCGGTTTTCGCAGCTGCCTCCAAGGCATCCTGCGGCTTGAAGAACACGGCAACCTCGAAACCCTCGGCCTCGAATATGCTCCCAACCAGCTGCGCGATGGCAACCTCGTCATCGAGCACGAGAATCTTCGGCTGTTGGCCTTCGAATATGTCAGGCTTGCGCTCGGGCATGAACCCATTGTAGCCAAGCAACGCCTGCAAGAGCCATCCATGCAGATAAAAGCGCATATTTAAGAATATCTTAATGCGCCTTAAGCAAGCTTTAAGCAGCCGTTATGGGATTTTTAAAACGCCTTGAGCTTATCGTATTCCCAGAATCAGCATAGAAGCGAACAGGAGGCCTCTCATGAGCGAAACTGCAATTCAAACGCCCACATCTACCATGATCGGCCGCTTTACCGAGGTTGCGCAAGTTGACCATGCGCCCGAGCGCATACAGGTTTCTTGCATATGCGAGGACGAAGCCGCATTTCCACCTCCGCGCCCCTTCAGCTTTCAGCGAAACGGGCAGCCCACCTTCGCCGACGATGCGCTTCCGGTCAGGCGCGACCTTGCCAAGCAAGCCGACGACTTCCTCGACCATGCAGCTCGCTACGTGCGTAGAGTCGGGTATGGGCTAATCCTGGCATCGGTGCTGTTGCTAGTGGTCGACGGCTTCTTCCATAACATGTTCGGGTTCTAGACCGCCCCATCTGTCGAACCCTCGCGGGGTTCGATCCCATGGAACATAAACAAAAACGGTCGTCAACCTCGGCTGCAAGCTTTGACCCACATACAGACAGGCAACGGAGCGAAATTGGTCCAGACGCCCTAGATTCCGTGAAAGCTCGAGGACGCGTACTGCAAGTACGCGACGAGAGCTTGGAGCGAGGAGATAGGGCGCCTGGGCCAATTGCAGCGTCAAAACGAAACGCCTGCTGTTAAGCAGGCGTGAGTTTGATGGTGGAGCATAGGGGGATCGACAAATCGCTTCGCTTCGCTCGCGCTTTGATACGTCGCGCTACGCGCTCCTCACACAACAGCCCACTGGGCTGTTGTGCCCTCACGGGGTTCGATCCCATGAACCATTAACAAAAACGGCCGTCAACCTCAGTTGCGGCCGTCACGGTTTTGGTGGAGCATAGGGGGATCGAACCCCTGACCTCATGGCTGCCAGCCATGCGCTCTCCCAGCTGAGCTAATGCCCCGAAAAAGTGCGTAGTTCATATTAGCAGAAGCTACTAATCGGTCAAGTGCGTTTTCACAACACGCCTATCATACGTGGCCAGGCCGTTCACTTCCTCTTCCACATCGGTCAGCTGCGTATACACATAGCCTGCAAGGCCCACTGGCTCGAGCGCATCAGCCTCGCCGATCACTTGGGATACCTCGGCATCGAACTCATCGGCCGACTGCGCCATCTTGTATCCGTAGGCGCGCTCGAGAGAGGAATGCGCGGGAATATGGTAGGCGCATCCGCCGAACTCGGAAATGACGGGTGCGCGCACATCACCAAGGTGGCGCGGGCGCGGCACGTGGATGTCGCGGAAGTAGTTATGTTCGCTGATGAGGTCTCCCCCACCTTGGTCGCACCAGCCGCTGGTTTGATCGATCAGGCGCGTATCGTCGAACCTGCGCAAGAAGGCCGTCATGTCGCGCGCATGGAACTGCCCCCAGGCTTCGTTGAACACCGTCCAGCCAGCAATGCACGGGAAGCTACGCAAATGACGCACCGCTTCCTCTGTGCCCTCCATCCAAAGACGGTGCATGAGCTCGCCTTCGGCGCCGAATCGGGAAAGGTTGCGGCAATCGCTCATATGGTTGGCAGCCCAGGGCACCATGGTGGGCACATAGCTGGTATAGAGTGCCGGGTACTCGCGCGCGCCGCCATTCACCATGTCCTGCCACACCACCATGCCCATCGCATCGCACAGGAAATACCAGCGGGCGCTTTCCACTTTCAAGTGCTTGCGCATGGTATTGAACCCAAGATTGCGCGCAAGCCAAATGTCGAAAGCGAGCGCCTCTTCGCTCGGCGCAGTGAGCAAGCCATCGGGCCAGTATCCCTGGTCGAGCACGCCGCGCATGAAGAAAGGCTCATGGTTCAGGCAGATGATCTTTCCCTGCGCACGACCTGCAGGGTCGGGCTCCACGCTGAACAATCGAAACGCGCAATACGTTCTCACGGCATCAGTCGCAATGCTCACGTCCAAGTCGTACAGGAACGGCGCATCGGGGCTCCAAAGGCGCGGCGCCTTCACGAAACCCGTCGCCTCGCAGCGGCAAGTGCCCTTCGCCGGTATGTGGCTTATCTCGCCTTCCAAGCTCACGGGCACGCAAGCAAGCGCCTCATCGCCAACATGCAAACCTGCAACGCGCACCTTCAGCGGATAGCTGGCATCGACCTGGCTTTCATTGACCACTTGGGCAGCAACGCGAAGCTGGCCCGTGTCGATGTCTGCATGCACCTCAAGGCTCTCGACGTAGAGCTCAGGTACTTCCTCAAGCCAAACCGTCTGCCAGATGCCGCTTTGCGCAGTGCACCAAATGCTCCCGCGTTCCAAGCGCTGCTTGCCGCGTGGTTGAACGCCGAACTCGCTTGGATCGCTTACGGCAACCGTCAAGCTCGTCTTCACGTTCTGCTCGCGCGAATCGCTCGCGCATGACCAAAGCGCTTCGGTAACATCAAACGAGAAGGGCGCATATCCGCCTCGATGGCTCCCAACGAACCTCTCGCCTACAAAGCATGAGCATTGGAAATCGACGGCTTCGAAATGCAGCAAGTACCGGCAGCGTGGCTTCAGATCAACTGCCAAAGAGCGCCTGTACCAAAGCGTCTCGCGCGGATTCAGCTGGCGGCTCACGCCCGAAAGCAACGCCTCGGGCGAAAAGGGCACCAGTATGCGCCCATCGCATTTCGCCGGGAACTCGCAGATCGTTGGCGTTGCATAGAGGTTGTCATCTTGGCTCGGACGAATGGCGTAGTCCCACCATCCGTTGAGATTCGCATACGACGAGCGCATCATCTGTGGGCGCGGATACTCTTGGAGCACGCTTTGCGGGTTCAGGTTCTCGCCCCAAACGGTGAGAAGCGGTGCAAGCTGGTCGGTAGGATGCGTTACCAAGGCACAGGCAAGGGCACGCTTGAAATCGAACACGAACACATCCTCCCTTGCGATTCGCAGCAAAAAGCATCGTCGCTCTCTATTAGAATCATCATAGCGAATCGAACTGGCAACAATTGCGAGATGTTGCCCAACGGAAATGCGATTTAGGGAATCATTCCTAGATGAAGACAGGGCGAGAGGTGCGTATCATGGACGGCTATGCCATAAGCGTTCCGGGCAGAACAGAGGTTGCGGGCAACCACGAGGATCACCAGGGTGGATGCGTAATAGCGGCCGCTGTTGATCGGCGCATCTGCTGCACTGCCCAGCCGCAGAGAGAGCCGATGATCGTGGTGGAATCGAACGGGTTCTCGCCCTTTGCGCTCAGTTTGGCCGATCCCGATTTCGCACGACCGCACATCTCCGAGCGCAACACCACGCGCGCGCTCGTACGGGGCATGGCGGCTCTGCTCGAAGAACGCCAGGTAAGAATTGCACCGTGCAGGCTTACGTTCGAATCGGACATCCCCGTAGGCATGGGGCTTTCGAGCTCAGCCGCTTTCGAGCTTTGCTGCGGCGCTGCCCTTCTGCAGATTGCCAAGGCCTCGGGCAGTCCAACAGACAACATCGAGCCAATCGACCTCGCGAAGGTCGCATGCGATGCCGAGCGCAAGTACTTCGGCAAGCCCAGCGGATTGATGGACCAAGCAAGCTGCTGTTTGGGAGGCGTGAACTTCATCGATTTCAAGGATCGCGAGAGCCCTCAGATCACCCCTGTGGATTTGCCACCTTCATGGAGCGATTTCTCGTACATCTTGGTGGAATGCGAAAGCGGCCACGAGGACGCCACGAGCGATTACGCCCAGGTTGCGCGCGACATGGCCGAAGTTGCCCGCTTCTTTCGCGTGCATCAGCTGCGCGACATCACGCTGGAGAAGTACCTCGACAGCTTCAAGCAGGTGCGCCTGGCATTGGGCGACCGCGCAGCGCTGCGGGGATACCATTTCTTCAACGAGCTGAGCTTGGTGCAGCGCAGGCTGAAAGCGCTCCAACACGACAACATGCCGAAATTCGTGGAGCTCAGCAACCTCTCGGGCATCTCGTCAGCCGAATACCTCCATAACGTCAGCATGCCCTCTACCAGCCAACCAGCCATGGTAGCGCTGGCTTTTTGCCGCATGGCACTCGAAGAGGCCTTCCTGGAAACCGCAAAGGCAACGGGTTCGGCCGAGCGCGGTTCTGCCCGCATCCACGGCGGAGGTTTTGGAGGCACCATCCAAGTGATACTGCCCCGCGCCCAAGAGCCTTGCTTCCGTCGGCGCATAGAGGAATTGCTCGGCCCTAACAGCTATGTAACCTTGCAGCTGGGCACTGCCGGGCTTCTGGTGGAGGCGGACTAGCCATGCCCTGGGAGAACCAGCAGGAATTCGAGCGCATCTATCGCGAAGAGGGGCCGCGCGCTGCCACCGATTGGCTCTACCATGCGAGCGCCGATGGCGGCTTCTTGAGCGAAGCTGCCCACGCGCGCAACCTGCAATGGTGCTACAAGAGCGCCTGGGGGCCCATTCTGATCAGCGTGAATCGCACGAAGCCCGAAAAGGACCCGCGTGACATCGCAGCAGCGCTTGCTGCAGAGCAGGCCGATGGCAAACTCGAAACCAGCTGCGCAGCCGACGAGCAAGCCGAGGGCTCCTGCGCTCACCCCGACTGCGTGTTCTGCTGGGACAGCCCACGCGAGTCGCGCCACCTGCGCGTGCACCTGTCTTTGAACGACCAGCCCCTAAGCCTGCACTTCTCGCCCTATGCCTACTTCGACGAGCATTGCATCGTGGCCACCTTCGAGCATCGCCCCATGCAGATCAACCGCCGCACGCTAAGCGACCTTGTGGAGCTTTGCGAGTTATTCCCCGATTACTTCTTCGGCTCGAACGCAGATTTGCCCATCGTGGGAGGCTCCATCCTAAACCACCATCACTACCAAGGTGGCCGTTTCGCCTTCCCGCTCGATCACGCGCGCTCAGCACGCAATCTGGGCGCTCCATTTCCCGGCCAGCCTGAAGTGCAGGTGGACATCATGAAGTGGCCGCTTTCCACCGTGCGCTTAGCTTCGGCCAACCGCGAACAGCTCATCGACGCAGCTGCCGCCATCTTGCGCTGGTGGCAATGCTACAGCAATGAGGCGCTTGGCATCGTGGCGCGCGACGAGGCGGGAACCCTGCATAACACCATAACCCCCATTGCGCGCAAGAGCGCGGGAACCTACGTGCTTTACCTGGTACTTCGCTGCAACATCACCTCGCCCGAGCACCCACTGGGCGTGTTCCACCCACACAGCGAGGTGCATCGCGTGAAGAAAGAGAACATCGGGCTGATCGAGGCCATGGGGCTTGCCATCTTGCCGCCACGCGTAGAAGACGAGTTCGACTTGGGCGATGGCAGCATGGGCGATGATTATGGGGACAGGCTCGAAGTGGGTGCCCTGTTCACGCTTGGCCTCGAGCAATGCCGCGTTCTGGATACCGACCAGCTGGCAAGCGAGCTGGTTTCCTTAGCACGGAAAGAAGGGAGCATGTCATGAGAAAGACGATTGCGCTTAGCGCCACCCTGCTGATTGCGGCCTTGCTCATATTGTGCGCATGTGCTGGGCAATCTGCAAGCCAACAAGCCCCCGAGCCCCCCGCTGGAGAGCCGCCCCAAGGAGCCCCCGAAGGTGCGCCAGGAGCACCGGGAGGCCCTGGTGCTGGCGAGGTTACCCAAGGAAGCGCTGCCAACACCTTGGACTACGAAACCAGCGTGGCCGACGTTGAGTTCACATCGAATGGCGACGACGAGAACGCCCTGCGCGTAAGCGGCGCATCGGTATTCCTCGACAACGTGACCATCAACAAAGCGGCAGGCAATTCATCGAACGTCGAAGCAGGCGACTTCTACGGCATGAATGCAGCCCTCTTGGCCACTGATGGCGCGAACCTCACCATCAGCAACTCCGTAGTGAACTCGTCAGCACAGAATGGCAATGGCATTTTCAGCTACGGCGAGGGCACCGTGGTCACCGTCAACGATACGCGCATCACCACCTCAGCCGACAACTCGGGCGGTATTCAGACCGCAGGAGGCGCAACTACCTATGCAAGCAACCCCACTGTTGAGACTGCAGGCAACTCCTCTGCTGCCATTAGGAGCGATCGCGGGGGTGGAATAGTTCGCGTAGATGGCGGAAGCTACACCACCAACGGGCTCAACTCCCCTGCAGTCTATTCCACAGCCGACATCGCAGTAGCAAACGCGCAGCTCACAGCTACGAACTCTGAAGCCTTGGTGTTGGAGGGCAAGAATTCCATAGCGCTTGAGAACTGCACGGTGAGCGGCTCGATGAGCGAACAAGGCTCGAGCGCCGACGAGAACATCCACAACGTGATGATCTACCAATCCATGTCGGGCGATGCGGACGTGGGAACAGCCCAATTCTCCATGGCTGGCGGCTCCTTGGAGGCGCTCGCGGGCGACATGTTCTACATAACCAATACCCATGCAGTCATGCAGCTGGACCACGTAGCGCTCACGCCGAGCCCCGACGGGCGTTTGCTAGCCGTGATGGGCAATAGCGGCAATCGCGGTTGGGGGTCGGCCGAAAGCAATGGGGCAGTAGTCGACTTCCATGCCATAGGCCAACAGCTTGACGGGCAGATCGATGTGGACAGCATCTCGCAGCTCATGCTCACCCTGAGCGAGGGAAGCAGCTTCACCGGCACCGTGCGCATCGTAGCCAACGAGCAATCCAGCGATTGGGTCGACAACAACGTGGTGGTTTCCATAGACGCTGGCTGCACGTGGACGCTCACGGGAGATTGCACCATCTCCGAGCTTCACAACAATGGAACCATAAACTACAACGGCTACACTATAACCTTGGCAAGCGGCGAGGTTCTGGGCTAGCTTGAGGAATCGATCAGCGACGATCGGATGGTAATGACTGAAAGTGCACATCTGACCAACGAAGAGGCTTACGCAGAGTTCTTGGGCACCTGCACACAGTGCGGTAAGTGCGTGCCCTCATGCGAATCGCTTGTATCAGCTCGCTACACCCTGGGCGACATAGCCAATGCGATGCTTTCGGCTGAGCAGGGTGCGCAATCGCCAAGCGATATCGCGCGCAACATCGCCTCGAACCCGAGCCTGATCCAAGCGGTGCGCGGCTGCTTCTTCTGCGAGGTGTGCAAGAACACCTGCTTCGCACACAACGATGTGTGCAAGTTGATCTATGCGGCTCGTGACGACTTCAATCAGCTGGGGCTCATCCCTCGCGACACGTACAGCAGCGTGCTGGTAGACCAAGAGTGGGACATCTTCTCCGTATACCGCGCCATATACGGCATCAACCTGGAAGACCTCAAGCGGCACCTTGCCTTCGAGGGCCACGAAGCGGAAGGTGACTGTGCCGTGGCCTTCTTCCCGGGCTGTTCGCTTGCTGCTTATGCGCCTAACCTCACACGCAAGATATTCGCCGAGCTGGAGAAACTCGCAGGCAAGGCCACGCTCATCGACCATTGCTGCGGCTCGCCCCTCAGAAGCGCTGGCTTCTCCGAGCGCGCCGATGCGCTTTGCGACCGCAGCGCCGAAGAGGTAGCTGCTTCGGGAGCGCAGGTGCTCGTGTGCGTTTGCCCCGGTTGTGCGAACGCGATGCGCGAAACCTTCGCCAGGCGCGGGCAGAACGTGCAGGTCGAATCCCTTCCAGGGTTTCTCGTACGCCATGGCTTTACGCCCAAGCGCACGCTTCCCGATGCCCCTCTCTTCCTTTCGAAGGCGTGCCAAGACCGCGACGGTTCGTATCTTAAGGAAACCTGCGATGTGCTGGGCATCAGTCAATCTACGCCCAGCATCTACGATGGATGTTGCGGCGCGGGCGGTGCCGTGAGCGCCTTCCAACCCGAGCGCCAGGCAACGCAAGCCAGCGAGAAGCTCGCCTTTGCCCCCGA
This sequence comes from uncultured Eggerthellaceae bacterium, assembly GCA_947565915.1. Lineage (GTDB taxonomy): Bacteria > Actinomycetota > Coriobacteriia > Coriobacteriales > Eggerthellaceae > UBA9715. The sequence continues at coordinate 19,157 of CANOHY010000030.1, forward strand.
TGGTGCGATGGTGGTGAGCATGTGCCCCACCTGCACCTATACGTACGCCTATCGCATGATGGAGGCGCCGCGCAACATAGCGAACAAGCACTATGCCGAACTGCTCTTCGATGAGCAGTTCGATTGGAACACGGTATTCGACCAGCTCATGGGCATGTACAGCGGCCCCTATGGCGCATGGCTCGCAGAGGTCTTCGCATAAGGCGCACGAGGCAGCAAGCCGAAACCAGGAAGGCATCCCATGAACGAGACCAAGAAGATGAACGAGACTAACGAGACTAGCGAGGCTAACGAGGCTAACGAGGCTAGCGAAACTCTCGCTTCAACCCGAAATGCTTGCGACCCTGTTGCCATCATCGGGTTCGGCATTGCCGGCTACAATGCCGCAACCGGATTGCGCATGCAAGGTTACAAGGGCACCATCGACGTGTTCTCCACGAACGACATGTGTCCCTATAGCCCCATCATGACGAGCTACTATGCTTCAGGCAACGCCAGCTACCAGGATTGCTTCCCGTGGGATCAGGACAAGATCGACCGGCTTGAGCTCACCGTGCACGACCTATGCCCCGTGCAGCAGATCGACGCAAGCTCCCATTCCATCCACACCCCAAAGGGCACCTTCCCCTATTCAAAATGCATTGTCGCCTCGGGCTCCGCGCCCGCTTGCCTCCCCTTTGCTGCTGAATGTGCGTATGGGCCGCTCGTGCTGCGCACCATGCAAGATGCCCAAACGCTGCACGATGCTCTTGCTGAAGAAGGCTGCAAGCGCGTGCTGATCAGCGGAGCCTCCATGGTTGCCGTGAAGATGCTCGAAGCTGTCTTGCGTACGGGAAAGCAAGCCACGCTTGTCGGCCGACAAAGCCGCATCCTCAGCCGCTCGGCGTTTCCCGAAGCGGCCGAGCGCTTCGAGCGCTGCGTTCTCGCCCAGGGTGCCGAGCTTCTGCTCAACAACTCGATCGAGCACATGAGCGCGATCGAAGACGCCGCGCATCCCTTCGGGCGAATCCTACGGGTGAAGTTCTCGAACGGCGAGGAGCGTGAATTCGACCTGGTGCTCGTTGCTCATGGCATGAAGAGCAACCTGGGTTTCCTCGACAAGGGCATCGATTGCCAGGAAGGCATTCTGGTTGACGAGTTCATGCGCTCGAGCAATCCGGATATCTATGCAGCAGGCGACGTAGCCCAAGCGAGAGAGATAGTCTCGGGCGAGCGCAAGGTGGTCGGCATCTTCAAGAACGCTGCCTTGCAGGGCCAATGCGCAGGCAGGGCCGTGGCAGCCGAACTCGCCGGCATGGCCCCCGATGCCCGGTTCGCCTACCAGGGATCTCTTATGAGCAACACGATCACCTGTAACGATGCGCTATTCCTTTCGGCAGGCGCATGCACCGTGCCCGACAACGGACATCTTGAAACCGACGTGGACGAGGAGATTACGGTGGTGCGCCTCTTCGAGGGCGACCGCCTGATAGGCTTCAACATCAGCTGCGACCACGACCAGCCTGGCGGGCGCGCCTACGAGCTCAGCGGCATGCTGACGCGCCAAATTCGCGAAGACGCATCTCGCTAACCACGTGCCTCTACAGAGGTAAGATGTCGCGCCCTCGGAGCGGGAATTGTCGCGAAATGCAACGCTATGTGCTTTATTTGCGGTATTGGTCACTCTCGAAGGAGCAGCTACATCGACTTTCCCCCTCACGTGAATGGATTCGACTGCGTGCACCAAGATGCTCCAATCCGTCGTGCCTGGTCAGTGCGTTCCGCGAGATACATGTTGCTCGGATTCGCTCGATGGGGCATACATCTGCGGCATGAAGTCGATGCAAGTGGCCTTGTCGCAGGTATAGAGGATCATTGACCATCTACCTCATCCTCGGCATGCCAGCGCTCCCAGAACCGAAGCTTAGCGAAGTAATCCCGGCGGTGCTGGCGCACGTAGGGCTGGAGCGCCTCGACCAGCTCGTCTGGGTCCATGCCCTCCAGCTTGGTCTTGAGGAAGGCGGCAGCCGGAACGGCCTTGTAGTGCTGGACCTCCCTGGAGAAGATCGGGCTGACGAACGACTTTGCTCCGCTCAGGCAGCCAACGATCACAAGGTCGCCGGATTGCCTGACCCAGCGCACGTCGTCGATCGGCACCTCCATCATAGCCACCTCGCTCTCCATTCCGAGAAAGCCATCTTCGAACCAGGTGATGCAATGGCCATCTGAGCCCGGCTCGTCGAACCCGAGCCTCTCGGCGTACATCCGCATTATTCCACGCTGCTTCCTCTTCCACGGCCAGAGTGGTGGCGACTGAGTGATTAGAGCAACGACGAAGGAAAGGGCAAGAAGAATAGGCAACCAGGACACAAACAGGGAAGTCCATGCTGGAGCACCCATCAACATGACAAGCAACAAGAAGAATAGGATTACATACAATATGACTATGCTTTGCGCAAACCATTTCTTCCACTTCGACATGAAGTCGCAGATGCGCGAGTACTCGAGGAACAGCTCCCTAGTGAATGAGAAGCTGCATCGCGCGCGCAAGGCGCCAATAGTCGGGATGCCTGGCTCCAAGACGACCTCCAACCCGTTCGGGAGCGCAATCCGATTCTAGCAACCGGGCCCAAAGCGCACAACGAGCCATACAGAGCAGCAATCTGGTGGAACCGGACTAGCGACGCGCAGCAACGTCCAGATAGGACGTCCATAGATTGCGAGCATGGGCACGGGCACGGATTACGGCTACGGTTCGCCAAACGAGCCCGATGCCTGCGGAAGGGCTGCGGATGCCTCG
>CANOHY010000031.1 GCA_947565915.1 uncultured Eggerthellaceae bacterium
AAACGAAGTGCTGAGCGAGATACATGCCGAGCGCATCGAATGCATCGAGGTTTACAACAAGATCGATCTGCTCGAACCTGCCGTCCTCGAGCGCTTGAAGCGGAACAAACCTAGTGCCCTATTCGTATCAGCCGCGACAGGCGAGGGTATAGACGAGCTCATAACCCGCATCGCAAGAAGCGCAGCGGCTCAAGACGAGCTCCTCGACATCCTTGTTCCCTACACACGCGGAGACCTCGTGGCTGAAGCGCATCGCAGCTGTCGGATAATCTCGGAAGAGCATACCGAGCAAGGCACGTTGCTCCGCCTCTTTGCGCCACATCAGATCAGTTCGCGCTTCAAAGCATACAGTCGCGCCTAGAGGCGTCGAAAAACAGCAACTACCTTACCTGCTATCGCGCAATCACGCGTAACGATCGGCTCCATGGCGGAATTCTCGGGTTGAAGGCGAATGTGATCGTGCTCCTTGTAGAAGCGCTTGACCGTTGCGCCATCCTCGATAAGCGCCACCACGATATCGCCGTTATCGGCCACCTTCTGCTCTTTCACAACGACATAGTCGCCATCGTTGATGCCTGCCTCGATCATGCTCTCGCCTCGTACCGAGAGCATGAAAGAAGGGGAGTCGCCCACTATCTCGGTTGGAAGCGATAGCACATCGGTAATGTTCTCCTCGGCAAGGATAGGCTCTCCTGCGGCGACATTGCCCACAAGCGGCACATCCACCACTTTGCCGAACGAAGGCTTCGCAACATTCGAGAACGTTGCCCTCGAGGCCCCCGCACCGATAGATGGAAGCGAAATCGAGCGGGACTTCAAAGGATCGCGAACGATATAGCCCTTCTCCTCGAGAGTCTTGAGATGCACATGTACGGTAGAAGGAGAGGAAAGTCCAAGATCGGCGCATATCTCTCTGACCGTAGGCCCATACCCCTTCTCGCGAATGCTCCGCTCGATGCAGTCGAGTACAGCACGCTGGCGTTTGGTGAGCTTATCAGCCATGATGGGCACCGCCTCTCTGGTCTCCCCTTTTGGTAGAACTTATGTTCGATTTTATGATAGCGCGAACATCGGTTCCATGCAAGCAGGGGTGACGCATTGCCCCAAACATGGAGTATTGGCCCAATCCAAACCGCATGCACGAGGCAAGCAACAACATATAGTATAGTGAGCATCGCAGTCTAACACTTCTAGTATGTGCATTCGATCAAAGGATCATCATGCGTTGTCCATCATGTGGTTACCTCGAATCAAAGGTCGTCGATTCGCGTCCTTCAGACGACGGAGCCGCCATTCGTCGCAGGCGCGAGTGCCTTGCATGCCAGCATCGCTTCACAACCTACGAGCGTCTCGGCGACAATCCGCTGCTCATCACGAAGAAGGACGGCTCATCTGAAACCTATGACCGCAACAAGCTCATGCGTGGCGTGGCAATGGCATGCGCCAAACGCCCCATATCGCCCGAGCAGATCAACTCGCTCATCGACGATATCGAAATCGAGCTGCGGACCATACCGCGCAACGAAGTGCAATCGGAAGACCTTGGCACCATGGTGCTCGAGCGCTTAGAGCAGCTCGACGATGTTGCGTATGTCCGTTTCGCAAGCGTATACCGCGATTTCAAGAACATAGAGGAATTCGCTTCGGCACTCGAGGAGCTGAGATAGCATGCATAACGTTACTGTTCGACTCAAGCGCCTTGCAGAGGGCATCGACCTTCCTGCCTATGCGCACGAAGGCGATGCGGGCATGGACTTGCATGCCGCAGAGGCCATACAACTTGCGCCTGGACATCGCGCTCTCGTTTCCTGCGGTTTTGCCATGGAGCTTCCGGAAGGGCATGCTGCTTTCATCTTACCTCGCTCGGGACTCTCGTCGAAGCACGGCATTACAGTGGTCAATGCACCGGGGCTCATCGACAGCGGTTATCGCGGCGAGGTCAAGGTAGCTCTCGTGAATCTCGACCCATCGCAATCCTATTCCATCGAAAGGGGAGATCGCATCGCCCAGATGGTCATCATGCCTGTGCCTTCAGTCGAGCTTCTCGAAGCAGAGAGCCTCACGGATACCGAACGTGGTGCTGGCGGATTCGGTTCCACGGGGCTTGGCTCCTAGCAAGGCTGCACGGTCTACATTCCGATGAAAACGTTGCGATTATCGATTAGTTAGTCGTATTCCAAGAAAGTGGGCCTTAAATCGCCTTAGAATCGTTCTGATAACGTTTGCGCTGGTCACAGAAGGGTTATCATGCAGGGTCCAAACAACATCAACTCAGAAGAGAATGATGGTGCGACACCAGAATCGAGCGAATCTCGGCAAAACGTGCCACACCGCTCTCCAGATACCTCCGACGCAGGCTCGAGCTATCCCGCACCGGACGAGAGCAAAAGGGTAGTGCCTGCAGAATCTTGGAAACAAGGACCTTCGAGCAATCATCCTGCAACCGGCCCTTGGCAACCGCATCAAGATTTTCAAGAAACATCCGACATGAGACGCACTCGAAGCTTGATGTCAATTGGAATGATTCTCGCTATCGTTTCGCTGGTAATAGGCGGCGTGCTGCTGTCCACCGTAGCGCTCATCTTGGGGATTATCGGCTACCGAACAGCTACGCGATATGCAAGCACCACCTCAGGCCAAATGCAAGCGAACTGGGTCATACTGAGAAAGTCCGCACGCATAGCCTTGATCATGAGCATCTGCGCTCTGGTGCTCAATGCGATATCCATGATATATCTCTACCCGATAATGCTCGACTTCTTGCAAATGAATGGCTTTGGAGATGCGAGCATCATGGGAAGCAGCTCATCCGGCAGCTCCGTTTGGGGTTAATGTAATTCTGATAATGTATGTTATGTAAACCTACATATCAGCCGCTCACGCCTAAGATGGCATTTGACCTTGCGGCCCCCCACACCTGGCCTGCTGCCCTCATGCCTTTGCTGGTAGCTGTTGGCTTGGCCCATGTCCAAGGTGCGGTTTCGTTTACGCTTACCTTGGACATGCTCGTCATCGTCGTGCTCATGCAGTCATCGGTGAACACGTTCAACGACTACTTCGACTTCAAAAAAGGCACCGATGATGCAAGTGCCTTCGTAGACGAAGATGACGCAGTGCTCGTGTACAACAACGTGAATCCTCGAGTGGCGCTTCGCCTTGGCATCGCCTACCTTGCACTTGCCTTCTTGCTTGGCGTTTATCCCGTAATGGTCGCTGGCCCTGCACCACTTGTCATCGCAGCAATTGCGGCAGCTTTTGTCGTGCTCTATTCCGGAGGCAAGACGCCAATCTCCTACTTGCCGCTCGGAGAGCTCATCAGTGGCTTCGTGATGGGTGGCCTCATTCCCCTAGCAGCATTCTGCGTGCTCACGGGAAAGCTCGACTTCCTAGCATTGGCATGGGCCATCCCCGAGATCATTGGCGTGGGTCTCATAATGCTAACCAACAACATCTCCGATATCGAACGCGATGTGGAAGCGGGCCGTAAAACGCTCCCGGTCTTGCTTGGGCGCCCCCATGCACGCTGCCTCTATAAGGCTTTGGTGGTGCTTTGGCTGTGTTCGATTTGCATCATCGTGGCAATCTGCTTCTCAGCCAGCTGGATCATGCTTCCCTTCATGCTACTTGCATCGTATCCGCTCGTAAGCCAAGTGTTCGCGAACTCCTTCAAAGATTGCCAAAGGCAACGCTCGATGCCGCTCATCCTCAATTTGAACCTGGTCCTCGGCGCATTCTACGCCCTTGCCATATTCGCCTCGCCATCGCTCTCGCTTGTGCTTTAACTCACGAGTCCTGCTTATGCTTTGACTATATAAGCTGCCTGGTACTTGTACTCTATGCGCGATTCTGAAGCACCCATGCGCGAGGCGCTTAGCTCCTAGCGCATGGGTGCGAAGCCAAGCGCAAAGGGCGCAGGAGCCGGATAGCAGATCTATCGAGAAAGGTGCTCTAAGCGCGCCAGATTATCTGGATCTTGTCATCGAACTGGTCAGCGACACTTGCAGGATCGAAGCCAGCCAGCAAATCGCTCGGCGTTGCAGGTTCATCGAACTCCTGCAATCCAGTCACATAGGCAAGGTGCCCAACGATTCCCTCTGCGCTTCCGTACGTATCCAACATCGCATCGAGCGAAGCATCGTGATCGCGCTTGGACAAGCGCCTGTTCTGCCGCGATACCAATAGCGGCACATGGGCATATTGCGCCTGAGGCAAACCGAGTGCCTCCTGCAAGAAGCGCTGCTGAGGCGTGCTGGTAAGCAGATCCACTCCCCTTGTGATAAGATTCACTTTCTGAGCTGCATCATCGACCACGCAAGCTAGCTGGTACGCGAACAGCCCATCAGAGCGCCTCACAATGAAATCACCGCATTCCTGTGCGAGGCTTTGCCCATAGAATCCCTGTATCAAGTCATAGAATCCATAGTAGCGCCCGGGCACCCTCACGCGGAGAGCCCCTCGTCTCTCTCGTTTGCGCTCCTCGACTTCCTCGGGTGAAAGGTTGCGACACGTGCCAGGATAGACGAGCTTCTCGCCTGCATGGGGTGCAGAAGACGCATGCAAATCAGCTCGGGTGCAAAAACAAGGGTACAACAGATCCTGCTCGGATAGCTTGCGAAGCGCCTCCTGATAGGCCTCCATTCTCCCCTGTTGGTAGTACGGACCCTCATCCCAGGTTAGCCCAAGGAATTCGTAGTCCTTCTGCACCTGATACGCTAGCAGCGGCTTAGACCTCTCCACATCGAGGTCGTCGATGCGCAGCACCATCGAACCTCCTTGGCTGCGCACCAAAAGCCAGCTCATGAGCGAACTGAAGATGTTACCTGCATGCATGCGGCCCGTAGGAGAAGGAGCCAGCCGCCCTCTTATGGGATTTCCAGCCATCACGAACGTGCTTGCATGGCGAAGTCGAGCCCTAGATCGAACGCCTTGAGATTCGCCTCGATGGTCTTGGGCGGCACGCGCTTCTCTATGACTTGCTTCCACACCTCGATGCCAAAGCCCAATCGGGATTCGAGCGCTCCGAGCAGCACGACGTTCTCGCATTTCACGTTACCTGCTTCTCGCGCAAGCTCCTCCGAATCGATCATCAAAGCCCCAACCTTCTCAAGGCGCTCTTCGATGCGCGCAGGCATGCTCGCGACGCCTGTGGCAACCGACGTGGGCTTTATCGACACGTCTGCTACTAGCAAGAACCCATCCTCGGCAAGGTAATCGATGTTGCGCAGCGCTTCCATGGACTCGAAGGCAACGATGCAATCGGCAGCACCTTTATCGGCAACCATAGAATGGACGTCTTGCCCGTAGCGCACGACTGTCGTTACAGCACCGCCTCGCTGCGACATGCCATGGATCTCGGAAACCTTCGCCTCGAAGCCTGCGGCGCTGGCAGCGCGAGCCAATAGGTCCGCCGCGGTGATGGTGCCTTGGCCACCCACTCCACAAAGCAGGATTGTATGCGTATCGCCTGTCATGCTGGCCTTCCTCTCTCGGAACTTGCGCTCATCAAGCGCCAAGCAGCTCGATGGCGTTGCTTGGGCAGTACTGCGTGCATTGCCCGCAGCCAATGCACTGCATCGTGTCAATCGATGCGATACCCGTCTCGCCATCTTTGCTGATGGCCGGACATCCAAGACTGATGCACATGCCGCAAGCCACGCAATTCCCATTGACGAAATATGGCTCCTTGCGCTCACGCGAAATCAAAACGCAAGGCGACTTGAATACGATCACGCTCAACTCATCAGCTTGCTCTTTGGTTGCTGCTTTAAGCGCTTGACGCACCGCTTTCGCATCGAGCGGGTCAACTTGAACGGCATTTTTCACTCCTAAGGAGCCAAGAAGACCCATCAAATCGAGTTCTCGGCTCTCGCGATGCTGAAGCGTCTCGCCATTAAAGGGATTCCCCTGTCGACCGGTCATTGCCGTTGTGCGGTTGTCGAGAATGCACACCGTTCCTGCGCCTTGGTTGTAAATCGTGGTAATGAGCGAGGAAAGACCTGAATGCGCAAACGTAGAATCGCCGATGACGGCCACTACGGGTCGATGCTGCTGGCCAGCGAGCGCCAGCTCGAACCCATGCGACATGGAAACCGATGCACCCATATCCACGCACGTATCCATAGCATTCAAAGGAGGGAGGGCGCCAAGGGTATAGCAGCCTATGTCACCCGTCACGATAGCCTTAATGCGCGCAAGTTCGCGAAACACAAGCCGATGCGGGCACCCTGGGCACAGTGCAGGCGGCCGTCCGGGCAAATCATCGGGCACTTCCCTCGTCTCGGGAACGCTCAAGTCAAAAGCCTCGCGCACAAGGCGGGGCGAGAGCTCTCCGTAACGCGGAAGCTCTCTCGGAAAACCCGAAACCTCCACGCCGCAGGCCTTCACAGCACTTGTCAAGTAATCCGATGCCTCTTCCACCACGTAGAGCTTGTCCACGCTACTGGCAAAATCGCGAATCTGCTCCTCGGAAAGCGGCCAGGTCACGCCAAGCTTCAGAACGGAGGCATCCGGCAGTGCCTCGCGCACGTGCTGATACGCGGCTCCAGCGCAGATCACCCCTATGGATGCGTCACGCATCTCTACGCGATTGCAAGGGCATTCCCCTGCCCATTTGGCAAGCTCGTCGATGCGCTCTAGCTGCACCAGACGCCGTGGCTTCGCATAGGCGGGCATCATCACCCACTTGCTCGGAGCTCTCTCATAGTCCTTCTGCACATAAGAGAGCCTCTCCCCTACTTCAACAGGAGTTTTAGTATGCGATATGCGTACCGATGATCGAATGATGATGGGGACGTCGAAACGCTCTGAAAGCTCATAGGCCTCTCGTGCGAACTTGATCGCTTCTGCTGAATCGGCAGGGTCGAGCACAGGTATATGCGCGGCCGCTCCGAAGTAATGCGAATCCTGTTCGTTTTGCGATGAGTACATTCCAGGATCGTCGGCAGCAAGCACCACAAGCCCTCCACCAACACCCGTGTAAGAAGCAGTGAACAGTGGGTCAGCAGCCACGTTCATGCCTACATGCTTCATGGTAACTAGCACGCGCGCTCCAGCAGCAGAAGCACCCAAAGCCACTTCAAGCGCCACCTTCTCGTTCGTGCACCACTCAGCATAAACGTCATCGAAAGAGGCAAAGCATTCCATGGTCTCTGTTGAAGGCGTACCAGGATAAGCTGCGCCAATGGTTGCGCCCGCCTCCCAAGCACCTCGCGCTATTGCCTCGTTTCCTGAAAGTAGCTGCATGCGACGACCCCGACCTTTCACTTCAATCGATTAGCTGGCAACAAGCGCCTGTCAAGCGAGGATCTCGGAATATGAGAGGCAAAACGCCCCGATTTGCAACAAGTCGCCTGGCTTGAGCGAGCAGGCTTCCACCATGCGATCGTTCACCCACACGCCATTGACCGAGCCCTTATCGCGTATGATGCATCCCTTCGCGCCCACCTCTATCTCAGCATGGCTGCGCGAAACCGTCATATCGTTCAGAAAGATGTCGCAATGCGGGTCGCGGCCCACCGTCATGATGCCATCTTTGATGGCGAGGTCGATGCCGGTTTGCGGTCCGCGCACGATGCACAGCTTGCGATTCAGGCGCACGGGCTCCACGCTTGCAGAAGAGGCATCGACTGCCCCAATGGGCGAGAACTCCTCGGTTGCGCCGAGCACATGGAAACCGCACGACGGGCAGCTGCCATTGCCTTCTTCAAGCTCTTGATTGCAAACTGGGCACAAGGGCATAGCCGAAACCTCCTGCCAAGCGCGCTTGATCGCGCCGCTTTACGAAACCGCTCGCAGCGCCGAACTTAGGCTGCGCTCGTTTTGTTGTTATCTATTATCGGCATAACATTGTATACCCGAGGGCTTGCTTGGGCGTCGGAACCACTTAATCCGCCGACCAGTCGCTGCCATAATATGCCAAGCGCCTCGATGGGATTGGGCGCCTCCACTCTCTCGGCGGCAACGAGGTCTTGCTCGGCAATCACCATGTTGCGTTGGCGAAAGGTGATGGTGCCCACCTTATCGCCCACGTTGATGGTCCCGCGCGGTTCATCCATCACCACCGACTGGCTCACGTTGCCCTCGAGATCGAACACGGAGATGGTAGCGTCAGGGTCCTTCAACGTAGCCTTGATCGTGCGATCGAGCCAATCGTAGTGCGGCACCTCGGCGATTATGGGAACCGAGCGCTCTTCGCCGCCGTAATTCACATCGGCATGCTCGTCGCTCTGAGCCAGGGGAAGCTCTTTCACGTGGTCGTAATACCACTCGAACAGAGTCTTCGCATCATTGAATCGCTGCTCCTCGCTGCTGGAATCGAGTACCACCGCATAGAGCTCGCGCCCATCTTTGCTAGCCGCGCCCATGAACGAAGGACCAGCCAGGTCGGTGTGCCCGGTTTTAATGCCTATGGCGTATTCGTATTCCTCAAGCAATCCATCGGTGGTCTCGAGCTCGACCGTTTCTTCTTTTCCCTCGCGCTTCACTTGAATGGTCGTATCGCCATGAGAGACGATCTCGCGAATCTCGGGAAATGTCATGGCATAGCGCGCCACCTTTGCTTGATCGAGAGCGGTGCTGCGCAAAGGACCCGCATATACGTCATGATCGAGGCCATGAGGGTTATCGTAGATGGTCTTGGTGCAGCCAAGCTCTTCGGCCTTATTGTTCATGAGCGCTACGAAGGCCCTAATGGGCGTATCCCCAAGCGAGGGGTTATCGCGCATGACTGCTTCGCCTATGCACTCGGCTAGTGCGTAAGCTGCATCGTTTCCGGAGGGCACGAGCAAAGCCTTCATTGCGGCGTTGAAGTCGAGCTCGTCTCCAGCTTGCAGGTTCGCGGACGATTCTCCAATGCTCGCAGCGTCCTCAGACACCACCACGGTAAGGTTGTCAGGTGCGTTCTCAAGGGCGATGATTGCCGTCATCACCTTCGTGATCGAGGCGATCTGAGTGGTTGAATCTCCCTCTCTGCTGAAATACACTTCACCATTCTCGTCAACTAGAGCTGCGTACTCGGAATCGATGGAAGGGCATTCGGCCAAGGTGAGGCCACGCTCTTCCACGGAAACGTCGACGATGATGTCGGCTTTGCGCACATCGGCCCACGACGTCGCTGGCGTGCCAAAAGCCACGCAAACCGCCAACATGCATGAGAGCACAAGGCGCGCAAGCCACGATTGGCTGCAAACCGATAGGGATGCTTGGCTAGGTTCGCTCCGCTCTATCATGCCGTGTCACCATCTTTCGCTCCCTCGTCCGAGCCGCTTTCGGCTGCTTTGGCTTCTTCGGCCTTAGCTTTCTCTTCAGCCTCCGCCTTGGCCTTCTCCTCTTCCTTCTTCTTGAAGGCCTCCTCGAGCTCCTTCGTATCGGTGCCTGGCCCGACGGCATAGGTCTCGTCATCGGGCTCGTAGAGCGACGTGAAGGAGTCGTTGAATATCACGTTGCCATCGGCGTCGTAGACCAGTCGCTCGATGGTGATCTTGCGGCCATCCTCGCCGTCTGATTTCAGGTAGTACGCGCTTTTGGCAAGCGATTCGTCTTCGACGAAGCGAACTGAGTACTTCTCGCCTTCCTGCCAATCGCCCGTGACCGTCTTTGCGGTGTATCCCGTATACACGCTGTAGAGCTTGCAGGTGATGGATGAATCCGTGTAGCTTAAGGTGAGAAGGATGTCGCTGCTGAGGTCGTTTCGCCAAACGAGGTCCATTTCAGGGTAGCTCACGCCTGCGTCGCGCCCGTCGGGGTAATTCGCCATGTACATGGTATGGTTATGGCGCTCGGGCACCTTGAGGCCCGCTTCGTATACGGCATTGAAGATAGTCGTTGCCACCTGGCAGATGCCTCCCCCGATCGAGTCGGTGATCTCGCCATTCACGATGGACCCAGCCGCCCAGAATCCCGCTTCCTCGTTCGTGTCGCCCGATTCGTCGTTGAACGACCAGATGCCGCCATTGGCGCTGATTATGCCGTTGTTCAGGATGTCGGCAGCAAGCCTGATGTTGTGATTGCGGTTCTCCGTACCCACGTAATTAGAGAAATCGGTAGTGTATTCGCCAATCACCGTCACGATTCCCAGATTTAGAGCCTGCTCGAGCGTGAGGCTCTCGGGCTTGTCGGTCTCGCCGATGGAGATCTGGATCGTGGTGGGCACCTTATCGGTATAGGCATAGCCATCGGGCCCGTAGAGCTGCTCTTCGAGCTCTTCCGCAGCGGCAGCAACTTCGGGCATCTCCCCCGTTCCCGACGTGCGCACCATGATGCCCGTAGGCGATTTCTCGAAGAATGCGTGAGTGTCATCCGATTTCACGCGCGCATCGGCTCCCTTGACTATGGCGGGGATGGCAATCGAGGCATTGATGGATGGTTGGAGCGCGAACCCTTCGCCATCGGGAACCACATCCACTTGGGTCCAATTGCCCAAATCGATGTCGCTCGCTTCGTAGCGGTTATCCTCGTAAACGAACAGGGCATCGCAACCCAAGGCATGATTCAGCTGCGTGCAGAGCAACTCGGCTTGCTGGCGCGTAATGCGCGAAGGCGCATCGGAAAGCTCTGCGAGAAACGAGTTCGAGGCATTGTTGGACATGAGGGCCTCGCAAAGCTTGCCGTCAAGCCAATCCCTATCCACTAGCACGCCCGAATGGCCCTCGAGCACTGTTGCCCACGCATTTGCTATCTGAACGGTTGTGTCTTGACGAGGCTTTCCGATGGCCTCATCGATGGATGTGGCAAGATGCTCCACCTCGGTGGGGTCCAAGCTCACCATCAGGGAAATCTCTGCCGGCTGGAAAGTGAGCGCCATGCGTCGAAGGATGCCGCCATCGGCCCTGCCTACCTGAAGCGCTTCCTCGATAGCAGCTTCATAGGGCAAGCTCGCCTTGAGTGCATAGGCATCGGTCATCCAATAGTCGACTTCCACCTGGTCTTCTTCGTTGAAGGTTTGCTGCCCCTGGGCAGCCCCCTCGGCGGCTGCCATGGCTGCCAGCATCTTCTGGCGCGCATCGTCGTCGGCATAGATGGTCACCTGCGTATGGAACAGCGGCGTGCCCACCTCGTCCTGGAGCGCCTGCTGCATCTCCTCTGAGTTCATGCCGCTCACGTTCACGCCGTTGATGAACACATTGCCATAGGCTCGATTCCAGTTCATGAACGTATCAACACCGCATGCAACCACGATCACCACCACAGCGGCAATGGCGATCATGAAGGGCCTGCTGCTGAGCACCTTCTCCTTGAACGAGGTCTTCTTTGGCGATCTCTTCGACAATTTGCCCTTGCCTTTGCTTCCCGCATGCTGCATGCGGCTGCTTGCATTTCTCGAAGCGGAAGCATTGCTTGAACGCTCACGGGATCGCTCGCGAGGCATGCCTTCCGAGCTCACCCTGCTCGATGAGCGCTTCGATTCCTGCCGAGTACGCGTCGGGCGCGACGTACGGTTCTGGTATCTCGAAGATTGCCAGTCGGTTGAAGAGGAGCCATATGAAGACGATGCGCGCGCAGATGCGCTGCGAGAGCTCGTCGATCGCCTGCGCTCTCCCCCGGAATGCTGTTCGCTGCGCGATGGGCGCGTCGATGCAGATGAACGACGTTGCGACCCCTGCGAGGCGCGCGTAGACCCCGCATAAGACGAACGATCTGGCCGACGTGGCTCATCGGGCCATCGATCCGTATATGAGTTCCTGCTACGATACATGTGCGTTGGCGTGACAAGCCTCTCTCAGCTTGCATATGGCCGTCGCAACATAATAGACGGTTGTGACGATGCCGATGGCAAGCCCCACGTAAATAGCCCAGATACCCCACGAACTCGACACCATGTTGAAACCAGGGAGCCAAGCGAAGTCGCACCAACCGAGGCCAGGCAATTGCGGCATGTTCAGCATGAGCCCAGCAAGTCCTACGAACAGAAACGTGGTAGCTACTTTACCCGCGTATATAACGGGAACGCGTATGCGATAGTTGCGCAGCAGCCAAGCGCCACCAACCAGCAATAGCAGATCACGCGCGATTACCACCACCACGATCCAAAGTGGAAGCCATCCCAATATCAGAAGCCCCACCACGCCCAAGATCATCAGGATGCGATCGACGGCAGGATCGAGCAGCTGTCCCAATCGCGATACCGTATGGGTACGTCGCGCCACTTGACCATCGATGAAGTCGGTGAGCGCCGTCAACGCAAAGAGAATGGATGCCACTATGTTGTTGGACCAAATGAGCACGAAAAACGACACGAATGCCATGATCAGGCGAATGAAGCTGATCACATTGGCTGCGGTGAATATCCTATCGGTAACTTCCTCTTGCATGGGAAACGATTATAGCAGCTAGAGCGGCTTGCTCCAGTTTCTACATCATGCCTACGCGTGTCTTAAGGCGTCCTTCACGAACTGCGCCCTATCGGCGTCCATGAGCGCGAGAAGATCTTCCAGCTGCTCGTCAGCTTGCGTAACCGTAAGGTCTTGCGACTCGATGCGCTCAACCTCGGCCTTATTGGGGAGCATCTCTGCAGGTTTGCTCTTCGAATCCGCGGGAGTTGCACCCGTTTTGCCAGCAGCCATCTCCTTTTTCGTAGGCTTGTCGTTTTCTTCGGTCCGCGGGATCTCGAAGCGCGATTCCACCTTCTCGGGCGAAGCTGCGGCGTAATCGGGAAGCATGGTCAGGCAATTCTTGGGGCATACGGTAGTGCAGTATCCGCATTGAATGCAACCGTACCGGTTGATCTGCCAGTAGCGTTCAGTCCTGCTGACCTCGAGGCAACCTGTCGTGCAATTCTTCTGGCAAGCACCGCACAAGATGCACGAGTCCACATCTATGCCAATCTGGCCTTTGAGTCCCACAGGCTGCGGTCTCGATTCGAAGGGGTAACGCGTCGTGATCGGCTTCTTGAAGAGCGATCCAAAGGTCATCTTTCCCAGTTTGAAGAAAGTCATGGCCCTACCTTTCCGTACAGCTGATGCAGGGATCGATGGTCAAGATGATCATGTTCACATCAGCCACATCGCAACCTTTGAGTGCTAAGGCCATGCCAGCAAGGTTCTGCGAAGTTGGCGTGCGCATGCGCATGCGGTCCAGGTACTTCGTGCCATTGCCCTTGGCAAAGTAGTAGCACTCGCCGCGAGGCTGCTCGAGCACGTTGGCTGCCACGGCACCATCAGGTGGGTTGCCTTTGACGGGCACGGCAATGTCGCCCGCGGGAATCTTCGCTGCAAGCTCCTTGATGATGTCAATGGATTGCAAGATCTCGGCTGCACGCACTTCCATACGCGCGTAGCAGTCGCAATCGGTCGATACGATAGGCGTGAAATCCGATAGTTCTCCATAGGCGCCCATGCCAAGCGAACGCGCATCGTAGGTCACGCCTGAAGCGCGAGCAAAAGGTCCCACCATGGAAAGATCGAGAGCATCTTCGGTTGGGATCACCCCCACGCCAACGGTGCGATTTCGCACAGAGTCGTCGGTGAGGAAGGTTTCGCAGATTTGCAAGTACTCGTCTTTGATGCCTTCGAGCACATGCAGAATCTCGCTCATCTGACCTGCATCGATATCGCGCCTCACGCCGCCGACCTGCACCACTGAGAAGATGACTCGGCCACCGGTCGTCTTCTCGAAGAGGTCCAGGATGCGCTCGCGCAGGCGCCAGCAATGCATGAATAGGCTCTCGAAGCCGAATGCGTCAGCCGCAAGGCCCAACCACAGCAAATGGGAGTGGATGCGCGAAAGCTCGTGCCAGATGGTGCGAAGGTACTCCGAACGTTCGGGAATCTCCACGCCCATCAGTCGCTCGACGGTTTGCGCATATCCCATGGAATGCCCGAAAGCGCAGATGCCGCAAATGCGCTCGGCCACATAGACGTATTGCTTGAAGTCCTTCGTTTGCACAAGGCGCTCAAGTCCACGATGCACGAACCCGATCTGCGGCACAGCCTCGAGCACAACCTCATCCTCTACGACCAAATCAAGGTGCAAGGGCTCTGGAAGCACCGGATGCTGGGGTCCGAATGGTATGACGGCAGATTTACCCACGTTCACGCCCTCTCATTCCGCAATGCGTCAAGCACGATCTTGGCGCGATCTTCCTCCATCAACGAGAGCAACTTGTCCAAGCTCTCATCAGAAAGCCTATCTGCAACTGGTTCGCTTTCCTCGCGCGCAACATCGACGACCACCTCGTCCTTCGAAACCACTACGGGCGAATCTCCCACAACGGCATTGGTTGTGTCGCCTTCCACCTTCGCAGCAGTGTTCTGCTCTTCGTCGCGCACCTTCGCCTCGGATGCCTCTCGGTCCAAAACCGCCTGCAGCTTAGCAGCCTTTGCAGCTGGCAGTTCTGCCATCTTCTGGCGAATGCGCTCGCATTGTTCCTCGGAAAGCCCCTTCTTTGCTTGCGAGATGGGCTTGACGGCCTCATTGGCGCTTTGGGAGCTCTCCTGTGCGCATTGTTTCTCTTGCTGAGCGTTCGCCGCTTCCTTTGCCGCCTTCGCGGCATTTGCCTTGCGCAGCTTGTCGATCGCTTCCTTCTGCTCGGGGCTCATGAACGTCATGGGGTCGTCGACCGCAGGAGCATAGAGAGTTCCCGAGAAGTCTATGGCGATTGGCCCCATGTTCACTCCGAAGAGCTCGCGCGCCTCGTTCTCGAAGACGAACGATGCCAAGAACAAATCCGAGATGGAGGGCACTTCCTGGCTCTTCGGCACACCGGATATGACGTAGTTGCGCAGCTCGCCATCCTTCATGAAGCTGTAGTACAGGTCATTGCCCTCAACATCCGAAACTGCAGCGAGCATCTGCACGAAGCGCCAAGCCTCGGCTTTGAGGTATGCGCACTCGCGACGCAGCTCCTCGAGCGGCAACGGTTTGAAATCGCAGGAAAAATGCATCGATTACGCCTCCTGGGTCTCTGTCGTGGGCTGTGCAGGCTGGCCTGTGCCCGCGGCCTTGAGGGCTTGCGCCCGCTCATCGAGCAGGGCTATGCCCTGCACGACCGCATCGATGATGGCTTCGGGGCGCACTGCGCAACCTGGAGCGTAGATATCGACCGGGATCACCTTGTCGGCTCCGCCCTTCACGTTGTAGCAATCTCTGAAGATGCCTCCATTGCATGCGCAGATGCCGCAGGCGATAACAACTTTCGGCTCGATCATCTGGTCGTAGATCTGCTTGATCACTGGTGCATTGCGTTCGTTCACCGAGCCCGTCACCAAGAATATGTCGGCATGCTTCGGATCGCCCGTGTTGATGATGCCGAAACGCTCGACGTCGTATCCCGGGCAAAGCGAGGCGAGCACTTCGATGTCGCAGCCGTTGCAACTCGAGGCGTCGTAGTGAATGACCCACGGCGATTTTGAGGAATAGCCCATGGAAGACCTTTCTAGACGAATGCCAGGAACACGATATTCGCGCCACCCAACACCAAGGCAACGAACCATGAGGAGCTAAGCATGGCTTGCCATTTCACGCGCGCGAAGTTGTTGTCGATGAGTATCTCGAGGAACCATGCTAGCAATGCCACCACAACACCCAAGACGATGGAAAGCGGATTCGCCCAAATGAAGAACATGGCCACCCAGCCAAGGAACAGCACGCTCTCCATCCAGTGCATAACCTCCACCTTGGCCAAGGTCTTACCCGACATCTCGGTAGTGGTGCCGCGCACGAGCTCTTGATGCGCATGATGGCTCGTTGAGATGTCGAACGGCGACTTGCGCAGCTTTATGGTGAGGATGAACAAGAACCCAATGAATGCTGGTATGCAGGTCACTATGATGGGCACGTCCACTGAAAGCAGGTCACGCACCATGAACGTGCCTGCAGCCATGAAGAAGCATACGGCCATCAGCAAGACCATAGGCTCGTAGGACATGACTTGAAGAATCTCGCGTCCGGCGCCCAGCTCGCTGAACGGCGAACGCGAGGAGTATGCCGCCATGATGAAGAGCAATCCCGCAAGCGTTACGAGAAATGCGCTGAACAGCAGATTGTCACCCGAGAAGAAGACGCCACCTGCCAAAGCCACGAACACGAGCGCGCAGGTCATGTATATGCCATCTACGCCACCCACGCTCACATCTTCCTTGGCCATGAGCTTGCGCACGTCATAATAAGGCTGCAACAGCGGGGGCCCCACACGCCCTTGCATGCGAGCCGAGATAATGCGCTCGGCACCAGCAAGCAGGCATCCGACAATGGGCGCGAGCACGGCGAAGACAACCGTGCCGATGATTATCAGGAGAACCTTCGAAGCTACCATCAGGGCCCTCCTCCTAAAGCACTGGCGGCACTATGCCGCTGGTAACGAATGCCAATACGATCACTACCGCACAGAGCACCTCTCCAAGTACCTTGAAGCGTGCTGCCCCGAAGTACTTCTCGAGATACAGATTGCGCGGTGTGGCTTCCACGCTTGCGGACAGGCTGCCCACATAGGCGCGATCGGGAGAATCGAGCATCACGCCAGAGAGGTACACGTCGCCTTGCTTGACCTTGCGCGAAGGCCGCAAGCCAGCTAACAGCACGATGACCACGAAAGCGCACAGAAGAGCCGACAGCCACAGGTCGTCTGCTGAGATATCGCTTCCAAGCTTGCCAAACACGCTGAGCACATATGGCTCGACCAAGCACATCGACGCAACAGGGAGCAGTACGCATGCCAAAACGAGCACTATTGACACGATGGCAACCGAGAACCACTCCGAAGGGTGAATGCCCTTCTCGATGCTCTCGCGCTTGCCTACGATGCCCGCAAGCTTACCGAGCCACTTCGCCCAGAACATGAAGGTGGCAGCCGAACCGAAGGCAATGAGCATGACCAGCACCAGCTGCCCTGACTCCACGAACGATACGAGCGCTGCCCATTTCGCGATGAGCATGCCGAACGGCGCGATGAACATGCCCATGATGCCGAGCATCATGAAACGAGCCAGCCGTGGCATGCGCTCGAAGAGCGCGTCCATGGATTCGATGTTGCGGTTGCCGATGTGATGCTCGGCCGTGCCAACGCACAAGAACAGCAGCGACTTCGCAGCAGCATGGAAGATGGTGAGCAAAATCGCCGCCCATACCGCTTCGGGAGTTCCCACGCCCGCGCAAGCGATTATGAGCCCCAGGTTCGCAATGGTCGAAAAGGCCAGCACCTTCTTCGCATCGGTCTGCGAGATGGCTGAAAGCGAGCAGAGCAGAAACGTGATGCCACCTACGAGCACCACCATCTGCGAAGCCGGGAAGCATACGGCATAGAGCGGTGCGAGCTTGATGATGAGGAACACGCCCGCCTTCACCATGGTGGATGAATGGAGCAATGCGCTCGTGGGAGTTGGCGCCACCATGGCACCGAGCAGCCACGTATGGAAGGGCATCTGAGCCGCTTTCGTAAGGCCAGCTAGCGAGAATGCGCACAGCGGGACGGCAGCGAGCTCGGGATGGATCATGCCGAACAAGATGAAATCTGCGAACGAGAGCGTGTCCAACCAGATGACCGAGAAGTACATGGCTGCCATGAAGCCCAGGCCGCCGATCATGTTCATGATTATCTGCCGGAAGGAATTCGCGATGGCCTCTTCGGTCTTCGTGTAGCCGATAAGCAGGAATGAGCACAGCGTGGTCACTTCCCAGCCCGTCAGCATCCAAAGCAGATTGTTCGAGCACACGATGACGAACATCGCCGAGAGGAACAGGAACATGAGCGAGAAGAACAGCGGGCGCCTATCAGGGGCGTCCGTAGGCTCATGGGCTTGGAAATCCTTCATATAGCCCAAGGCATAGATGCATATAGCGCTGCCGACGATGCCGATTATGAGAATCATCACGATGGTGAGCGAATCGACATAAAGGCCGACGGATATCGACATGCCATGGGCAAAGAAAAGCTCGAAGATGATGTCA
The DNA here is from genome assembly GCA_947565915.1 of uncultured Eggerthellaceae bacterium. Taxonomy (GTDB): domain Bacteria; phylum Actinomycetota; class Coriobacteriia; order Coriobacteriales; family Eggerthellaceae; genus UBA9715. The sequence continues at coordinate 17,881 of CANOHY010000031.1, forward strand.
GAGCCAACCATGATGGCCGCAAGCACGATAGGCGCTATGCGGCGATAGCGGATGCCATATCCAATCACCACGAGCGACGCAGCGCAGCCAATCACCAAGGCTGCATAGTTCAAGAATTCCGATTCGAGGTAGAAGCCGATCCACTCGCCCGTTCCGAATGCGATTGCTGCAGCAACGGATGCGACCATGATCGCCAAACCAGCCACCCATACGACGCAGCCACGCACTTTGTCACCACGTGCGACCAGTAGCAGCAAAGCAACTACCAGGGGAAATATAATGAGAAACGCAATAAGTGCCACAGGCACCTCCCCTTCCCTCTCCAATACGGGACCGATTGAGCACATGGCCCGATAAACGATGATAAGGGATGCTATCCGAACTCGGCTGAAGCAATCACGAGACGGCGCCACATCGTCGGCAGGCGCGACTCAACTGCGCGTTTCCGGCAATGGCAAGGGAATTTGCTGCTGTGATAGCATATGCGAATTGCTTGGGGACGAGCGCTGGCATGACCCGAGGAGACACGATGGGACTGTTCGAAATATTCTTCATTGCCGTAGGCCTTGCCATGGATGCCTTCGCAGCCTCGGTTTGCAAGGGCCTCAGCATGAAGGCAGATAAGGGCCGCTTGGCAAAAGCGCTGGTCATAGCGCTTCTCTTTGGAGCATTCCAGGCCGTCATGCCGCTATTGGGCTACTTCTTGGGTTCGCAATTCTCCAGTTTCGTCGAGCCGGTCGACCACTGGATCGCCTTCGTTCTGCTCAGCATCATCGGCGGCAAGATGATATGGGATGCCGTTCGCGGTTCCGATGGCGATTCCGAAAGCGACGAGAGCAAGCCTGGAAGCTCTTTCAATGTGCTCGAGCTAGTTGGCCTTGCCGTGGCAACCAGCATCGATGCATTCATCGTAGGGTGCTCGTTCGCGTTCATGAACGTCAACATCATAGCCGCTGTCATTATCATCGGCTTGGTCACCTTCGCACTTTCGATCCTCGGTGTTGTGCTTGGCAGCCATTTCGGAACGCGCTACAACAAGGTCGCCTCCATCGTCGGCGGCGTGGTGCTCGTTCTCATCGGCGTGAAGACGCTCCTTGACCACTTGGGCATCCTGAGCCTTTGATCGCAGAGAGCAGGGCATGAAAAAGGGCCACCCCACTGAGGATGGCCCTTGCGCTATCCAGCCCGAGAAAGAGCGAGAAACGCCCTACTCCTCCGCCAGGGGGCTTGGCGTGGTATAGGCGCGAGCGGCGTATTCCTTGTTCAGCTCGAAGAGCGATCGCTTGTCCTCGCCGAACAACTGCATCTTGGTGATCATGTCGCGCGCGTTATCCTCTTCCTCCATCTGCTCGTCGATGAACCACTGGAGGAACTGCATGGCGCGATAATCCTTCGCGGCATCAGCAGCTGCATAGATGCCATTGATGAGCGCGGTTACGTACTTCTCATGCGCAAGAGCAGCCTCGAGGGGTTCCATGTAGTTGGTAAAAACCTTGTCTGGCTCGGCAATGGCCGTCATCTTGGGAACCATGTCGTTCTCGATCAAGTACTTGCGGAAGATGAGAGCATGGTCGCGCTCTTCCTGTGCCTGGATCATGTAATAGTTCGCGTAGCCATCAAGGCCTTCGACTTCGTAGTAATCGGCAAAGGTCATATACAGATAGGCGCTGTAAAGCTCCTTGTTGATCTGGTCGTTGATCAGCTCGTACACCTTGTTGTCCATCGATCCTCCTTGGAACGGGTTTCAGAATATCCCACATGATACCGCTCTTTGCCTGATGCGAAACCCCAACTTCTTGCATTAGAATGAACTCGCCGAACGAAGATAGGACAAGTCATGATCAAAGAACTCGTAACCGATGAGGCGGCGCTCTCCACGCCTTGCGAACCTGCCACTGCAGATGATGCGCAAATTGTCGAAGACCTCGTAGAAACCTTGGGGTCAATCGAAGATGCAGCATTGATAGCCGCTAACCAAATCGGCCAAGCGAAAGCCATCATCGCCTTCATCGACGAAGACGAGACCACATGCGTTATGCTCAATCCGAAGATCAAGCGAGCGCTGTATCCTGCCAAGCAAGAAGAGCAATGCCTCACCAAAGAGGGCACATCCAAGGTGACGCGCTTCGCGCGGGTGCAGGTAACCTATGACGAACTTGTGGATGGCGCATTGGTGCCGCGCAAGCGCGATTGCGCGGATTGGATTGCCGTGCTTGTGCAGCATGGGATCGACCATTGCAAGGGCAAGTACGTCTAAGCAATCGTACGGTACCCACCAAGCACCTCTGGTCTTAGAAGGGCATTGGCCCCAGAGAATCCTCCGCAAGGCTGGAATGCAGAGACTAGGCGATCCACTGAGACCAATGTGCCATTAGAACGAGGCTTACGCTTGCAGGTCGACTTTCCAAAGCCCGTGAACGGTGCAGTACTCGTATACGGCAAGTGGCTTTTGACCTTGCAGGACGAAGTCGGCATGAGGTGCCTCGCCGGGCTTCAGGCACCGCGCCATGACTCCCTTGTCGGTTACTAGGTAGATCCAGGCGATGTAGTGCACGTCGATCATGGGATGGTCAGCTTCGCCGACGTTCACCATGAGGATGTCGCCATCGAGCTTGCAATCAGGCAAGTGCTTCTCAGGCGCTCCGTTTAGGTTCGGCTCGGCTATCACCATGGGCTTGCCGCAGCATTCCAGCGTGCCCTTCCCATCGATGGTCTCCACGACCATCTTGCCGCACTCCTGGCAAACGTAGAACGTGTCTCTCTTCATGATACTGCCTCCTCGAATCTAGACTCTCGAACCATCCTGGTAAATAGTAGCAAGCGAAAGCGTCCACTAGCGTCGCATGGATTTGTGTTCACCAATCGTTTCTTTGGAAGCGCCTTGCAAACCTCTTGAACAACCATTAGTATGTTTACTCGCTTCGGGTGGTGGCGCAGTTTGGTAGCGCACTTGACTGGGGGTCAAGGGGTCGCAGGTTCAAATCCTGTCCACCCGACCAGAAAACAAAGAGAACCCTTCGGGGTTCTCTTTTTTTCGCAGGCGGGAGGTCAGCCTGCGATAGCAGGAGCGAGCAGCGCGAGCTGATTTGAACCTAGCAGGGTCACTGGCATGCGACAATCGGTCGCATGACTGCGGCGAGGGTCAAGGCTCGCGCAGCGACCGCGAAGCGGCTTGGCCTTGACGCGAGCGAAATCCTGTCCACCCGACCAGAAAACAAAGAGAACCCTTCGGGGTTCTCTTTTTTTCGCGGGCGGGAGGTCAGCCTGCGATAGCAGGAGCGAGCAGCGCGAGCCATCCCAGACAAAACGTCATACGCGGTCATTCTGCGTAGCGATAGATGGCGCAGTAAGGTGCATCTACGGGCATCTTCCCTGCAGGAAGCACGGTCACGTTTCCGTCCTGCAGAAGCACCCCTCTCACCAAGCTCATCACATCATCGCAGCAGGCTGCATCCTTTGCATCGCCGCACACGATGAGGTTTGCGATTTTCCGCTCTTCGAGCGCAAGCTCGATATCCGCCTTATCCGATGAACCCTTTCCATGAGCGGCATCTTCGTTGTACTCATTGCAAAGCTCGGCAACCCATTTCTCTTGGATACCCTCCATGATCTTCACCGCGCCGTCGCGAAGCTCTGCCCCGCTCATCGTTGCAGGATCCTTCAAGATGGCCTCTGGCAGCAAGTGCCTCAAGTGCGACACCTCCCTGAACATGTGCTCATGCTCGGGCAACGTTACCAGTATTACGGGAGTTGAATCGTCGCGCAGCACGGTATCGCTCAATTCCTTGGCAACAGAGCGGAAGAACTTCTCCGCCTCCTCTTTCGTCACGTCATTGCGCGACTTCCAGCCATGGAAAGGCGACATGTGACCTTCCAAG
>CANOHY010000032.1 GCA_947565915.1 uncultured Eggerthellaceae bacterium
GGAGATGAATTCGAAGTAAATGTAAATATACATGACTTTGAAAATATTGATAGAGAGTTAGAGAGCTAGGAAAAACAAGGAACTTAAGAAAACTATGAAATTTGAAGTACTGAACTATTTGAATTAACGTGATTATACCATATCCCGCATTGCTGGCTACGCCGTGGAATAGAGGTTCCCTCTCGCCCCCTCGGTTGGTTGCAAAAGTTAACGCCCACTGGGGGAGTCACACTTTCGTCGCAAAAAAGATTTTTGTTGCACTTTACGAGCAACCAAGGCAACGTAATCTGAGGCTTTGCTTTTTAAGGGTTAGCAAAATAATCAGATTTACAACCGCCTCGTTGAGCTTCAGGCTCTGAATATCAGACGGTTCTTCGAAGAGTCGTCGACGGGCGCTAGCTCGAGATGCGCGCGATGCCCCGAGCAGCGATTCTGCAGCCCACATGCGCAGGTGAAACACAGTTTCGCCGTCGCGCTTGGCGGCGAAGCCAAGGCCGTGCGCATCGAGGCCATCCGCACCTCGTAGTGCTATTTATGATAAGGCTCACCGCGGGAAATGCGACACGCGCGATAAAGTTGCTCCAGAAGAACCACGCGTGCCAGGTTGTGCGGCAAGGTGATGGGCCCGAACGATAAGGTTTCGTCGGCGCGGGCGCGCACCGCTTCGCTCACCCCACATGAGCCACCTATCACGAAATGGACCTCGCCCACGCCAGAAAGCGCAAGCTCGTCAAGGCGCGCAGACAGCTGCTCGCTCGAAAGCTCGCGACCTTGGATGGCCAAGAGCACCACGTGCGCTTGGGGCGGAATCTGCTGCAGGACAGCCTCACCTTCACGCTGAACGGCGGCAGCTTCGCCACCCACGTGAGCCGGATTCGCATCGGGAACCTCTACGACGCTCGCTTTGCCGTAAGCACCCAAGCGCTTCAGGTATTCTTCGCAAGCCTGCGCCCAAAAGCGCTCCTTCAACTTGCCCACGGCAACTACGCGAAACCTCACTGCCAGTCCTCGCCGATCACCACCAGGAAGTCGTTGTCGTAGAGCAGGTAGTCGCCGTCGTTTTCGATGGCCTTGCCTTGGCCGATCATCTGAACAATCTCGCTAGCCTCGTAGGCTTGCGATGGGTCGTCGTAAATTATGAGCGTCTCGGGATAGTCGAAATCGGCATTGATGTCGCCGATCACCACGTTCTGGTAGCCATAGGACATCAACACGTTGCGCGTCATGGCGGCCAAACCCTCGATATCAGTACCGTTCTTCACCGTGATCTCCGAGTACTTCGGATCGCGCGAGAGCGCCGCATCCGTTCCAGCCGAGGCTATGATCGTTCCCGTGGCGTGGTCGACGAGCGTCTCCTCGGTAGGAGGCAAGCCATCCTTCACGCGTCGCATCATGGCCTTCCACTCTTGCTCGTCCAGGATGTCCCACCAGATGTCATCGACATATTGGCTGGTAGTAGGCGCGGCAGCAGTATAGATATCGGTGGCGGCATCGAGTCCTTTCATGGCCTGTGCCAAGCCGATGATGTCGGTTAGCTCCAAATCGGTAGTCACGAACTGGGAAAGCGCTTGCACCGAGCTGGCAATGGTAGCCACATCGGAGTCGAGCAGCTTGCGTGCGATGGCCGCCAGAACCAAGCGCTGGTTGGCAGCGCGCATGGCATCGGGCTGCGCAGCCGTGTCGGCATAAGTATTGCGCGAGCGGCAAAGCACAAGCGCCTGCTCGCCATTGAGCGTTTGCAAGCCTGCCTTCAAGCTGACGTTCCCCGCGTCGGAGTCGTCGATGTCCACCGGCACGTCAACCTCGATGCCGCCCAAGGCATCAACCACGCCAGCGAACCCATCGAAATCCACCGACGCGTAATGGGATATGTCCACGCCAGCCAAGTCGGCCACCGTCTTCACCGTCATAGCTGGACCGCCCAACCCATAGGCAGCGTTGATCTTCTGCTCGCCGTATTCGCCACCAAGATCCACCTTGGTATCGCGCGGCAACGACACCAAGGCAACCTTCTTCTCCACTGGGTCGATGCGCGTCAACATGATGGAATCGCTGCGGTATATGCCGCCAAAGCCATCATCGCCATAACGTTCGGTGGACCCATCGGTGCCCAACAGCAGCAAATAGAAGGGCTCTTTGGCCATATCCGTCTGGACCAAGGCGCTGCGCAGGTCATCGTCGATGCCCTGGTGCAAGTTGTTGGAGATGCTATTCGCGTACGAGAAGGCCACGCCAGCTCCCACCAGCACCACGACCAGCACCACGGCTGCCGCGATGGCGATGATGCGCTTGCTACGTCCCCGTTTCTGACTGAGTGAAATATCGGCTTGCCGCCCGTAGCGCGACTCGTCCATGCGTCGAGCATCGCCAGAGCGCCCACCGCGTCGATCTATCTCGAAGGAACGGCCTGCGCCACGAGCAGATCGACTCGAAGAGGAACGTCCTGCGCGAGAGGCATCATGGGGTGCCATGCGAGGCGAGTCGTGGAGCGAGGAGTGGCCACGGGTGCGGCCTGAAGAGGAATCTCGCGTGGCCTGCGTGCCATAACGGCTCCTTCCGAAGGCGCTCGCGTCGCGCTCGCTTCCAACGCTTGAACTAACGGGGCGACGAGGATTGGCCGAGCGCTGGCGCGACCTTCTGCTTGCGTCGCTTGGACGTGCGTCAGCGCGCGATCCGTCATCGAAAGGGAAATGAATCCCGGTCGAATCGCGCCGACTACTTCGATTCGAAGAGTATTGGCCGGCATGCGTTCGGCGGGAATGATCCCGACGGCTTGCGTTTCGAGCATCGAAGTTATCGAAACGCCCGTCGGTGCGACCGGAAGGGCGGTCGACCATGAGAAATCCTCCCTACAGCGTTTGCGTGTTGTTCAGCGGGTTCTCGCTAGTTCATTCTACCGCACACCAAGCCGTTCGCACAAAGCGGCGTTGGCTGCCAGCTCCACAGAATCATCTAAACTCGCAAGCCCCAAGGCACCTTTGCCGCCTTTGGCCGCACGTCGATCGAGCGCTTGGCCTATCAGCCAGTCGGCCACTTCAGGGTTCTTAGCCAGCAGCGGACCATGCAGATAGGTGCCCACCACGTTGCGATACAGCACGCCATCGCCTTTGTCAGCACCATTGTTCCCTTTTCCGTGCGCGTCCATTACCCGACCAAACGGTTGCACGCCCTCATCGAGGTATGTACGACCAGCATGATTCTCGTAGCCAACCACGGGATGCGTCGCCAAAGGGCTCTCAAGCACGATGTTTCCCACCAGGCGATTATGCGAGCCACCTTCCACTCGCTTGGTGGTAAGGCCCGCAAGGCCCAAGCCCTGCACCGTTTCATCCCCCATCAGCCATTCGCGCCCGATAATCTGGAACCCACCGCAAATGGCCAGCAGCACGCCGTCATCTTCCACGTAGGCGCGCAGCTCGGGGGCTACTGCAAGCAGCCGCTGCGATGCCAGATGCTGCTCACGGTCGGGACCGCCGCCCAAGAACATGATGTCGACTTCCGAGAAATCGAGCTCGTCGGCCTCGTTCACCGCGCGCACCTCCACGTCCAAACCATGCGCGCGTGCTCGCTGCACCAGCACCGTCAAGTTACCGCCATCGCCATAGAGGTTCAGCAGCATAGGAAACAGGTGCGCGATCACCAGCTTGGAAACTGAAGCAGGGGCAGGAGCAGGATTAGGAGCAGGATTGGGAGCAGAATCAGGCGCAGGAGCATTGGATGCGGCGTGAGCGCCCGCGGCGGTTTCTTCGGAATCCGCCGACGTTGTGGTCGAGGCAACCTTGCCAGCCATGTTGCCGCCAACCGCCAAGGGCGCAGCTGCGTCGCTTGCCTCCGACTGCACGGCGAGCGCATCGAGCTGCGCCTTCACCGCCGGAAGCGCCGTGTAGTTCGCGATGGCATACAGCTTCGCGTCGTTGCCCAGCGCCAAAGCTCTCGCCACGAAGTCCTGCGCATCGTCCACGAGCTCAGCTTCGAGTCCTGCGTATTTCAGGCGCACCTGCATGTCATGCTTGCGCAACCCCCCGGCAAACGCGCGCAGGTCAGGGTCGGCAGCTAGCTCCTGGAAGTCGATGTCCCACAGCCACGACACATCGCGGCCATCGGCTTCCTTGTCGTTGATGAAGAACGCCACTGCCTTGGGCCCCTCATCCTGCATGACAATCTTGAGGTTCTGGTTGAAGCCAGTCGGGTTCTTGGCTAGGTTCAGCAGCACGTCACGTCCGCCAATCGAATAGCGCTGCAAGCGCCCGTTTTCGGGGTTGAAGGCATCTATGGCGCGCTGCACGTCGCTTACAGGAATGCCAGCAAGCGATGCCGCGGTGGCAGCTGCCAGAAGGTTGTACACCATGTAGGCCCCTGGCAGGCTGGTCGCTATGCTGAAATCGCCTGCAGGCGAGCTCACAGTGAAGCTGCCAAGCCCATGTTTCCAGCCAATCCCATGAGCCGCATACTCGGGCGTGCTGCGGGCGAACCCGCAATTCGGGCATTTGTAGTCGCCCAGCTGCCCGTATTGGCGCCATGAGTATTCCAGCATGGTTGAGCAATGCTGACACATGCGCGCATCGGCAACCGTGTTCTGCGCAAGGCCCATATCCTGCGCAAGGCCAAAGGGCACCGACGCGTTAGGCACCGCATCGGCTATGGCCTGGCAAAGCGGGTCGTCGGCGTTGTAAACCAGCGTGGTTCGCGGCGAGCGCTCGAGCGCACCTGCGATGCTCTGCTGGATGTGATCTATCTCGCCCACGCGATCGAGCTGGTCGCGAAACAGGTTCAACAGCAGCACGTAATCGGATTGCAGGAAAGGCAGGATCTTCGCAAGCCACAGCTCGTCACATTCGAAGATGCCCCAATCGGCATGTTGGGCATGCAAGAGTGCCGTGGATACGCCCGAGTCCAGGTTCGCGCCGGTGCGATTGCACACAACGCTTCGTCCGGCTGCTTCGAAGGCGTCGGCCAGCAAGTTGGTCACCGTGGTCTTGCCGTTCGTGCCCACTACGCATAGCGACGCATCCACGCGGCTGCGCAAATGGGCGAGCAGCTGGGGGTCGACGTACAAGGCCACCTTGCCGGGAAAGTTGGCCGCAGGCCTGCGAAAGACGTATTTGAGCCCCACGGTGGAGGTGGCCGCTACCGCACGTGCAAGATTGAAGCGTAGTCCCATATCTGCCTTCCCAAAACTCGTCGAATCAAGCAAGCGCTGCACAGCAAATCGGCTCTATGGCTTCGATGTCCTTCCCGTGAAGCTCCATAGAATCCCAGAAGTCCATCTTAGCCTGCATGTTGAACCAGAACTGTGGAGTCGTGCCGAATAAGCGCCCTAGCCGCAAGCACATCTCAGGGCTCAAACCTCTCTTCTCCCGCACAATCTCGTTAACGGTCTGTCGAGAAACCCCAAGACGCTTCGCCAAATCGGCAACCGATAGCCCCATTTCGGGCATGTAATCCTCGCGCAGGAATTCGCCTGGATGAATCGGCTGGCGAGAAACGATGATCATTCCGTCGTCCATTCTCACTCCTCGTGATAATCGCAAATCTCAACGTCGAAAACGCCCTCTTCCTCGAAGCGAAAGCAGATGCGCCACTGATCGTTTATGGAAATCGCATGCTGACCTTGGCGACTACCCTTCAGTGCATGCAATCGGTTTCCTGGGGGCAGTCGAAGATCGTTGAGCACTACGGCGTTGTCGATATATTCCAACTTCCTTAAGGCGCGCCGAACAATATCGGGCGGAAGCGTGCGGCTCTCTCCCGTTTCGAAGAGCTCGCGAGTCATCTGATTCGCAAACGCCTTGATCAACGAACCGCCTCTTTCGCTACCCTCTTCTTGTTCAACCTGCTATTCCTAAATTGTAATTCGTCACGTGACACATTACAAGCATGTATCTGGCTTATCCGGAAAAGCGCATCTATGTGCCAATGCTTCTTCTGGTAGTCTTTGGCTTCCCATTCTGAACAGGAAGAAAAGGAAGCTGAATCCTTATTCGTCTTTACTTGTAGGTAGTCTGACATATCAACGAAAGCTGTATAGGCTCGGAGATGATGAGCAAAGAGCAATTGCATCAGTGGGGAAATTCGAAAGAACTAGCGCTTCGCTGCGCCTTCTTCCCTTGGAAATCCGATGGCAGCCGACACGAACGAGAGCGCCACGAACACCATGGTGCATACGATGACGGGCGCATAGCCAAGCGAGTCGATGGCAACGCCATAGAGCGCCGAGACGACACCGATGGTGAAATCGAACGTGAAGTAGAAGAAGGCAGTCGCACCGCCCCAGCGATCCGCGGGCGACTCTTTGATCGCCACCGACTGGCAAAGCGGCGTGACGATGCCCGTGCACACCCCATAGCAGACGCCCGCGCCGTAGAACAAGACGTTTCGTGCTGGCATCTCGGCGCCCATGGTAGCCAAGGCCAACGCAAACCCCACCATTCCAGCTGCGCAGGCAACCGCCATCAGCTTCACAGGCGCTACGGTGTCGAACCATCGGCTCGACAAGAAGCGAACCACGAGCATGGCCACGGCCGAGAGCAAGTAGTACATGCCCGGATTCTCCACGCCGATAGTGGCGCCGAACACGCCCGCGTAGAATACGCTGAACGCATAGGCCGCTGCGATTAGCATGTTGGGAAGGGCTCCGCGAAACGCCTTCATCTCGAAGAGATCGCCCAATAGACACTTGGACGACTCCTTGGAAGCATCCGAATGCTTGAGGCTATCAGGTTCGATCGGCTCGTCCTTGCCGCCTTCCTCCTTCCCTACCTCGCCACTTTCCCATCGGCGCCGATAGGTCGCAGAAGCTGGCAGCTTCCCAGGATTCTTCTCGTAGCGGCAAAGCAAGGCAACCAAAACCATGCACAACGCGCAGATCGCCAAACCGACATACATCGACGCGGGCTCGCTCGAGCTGGCAAGCATAATGGCAAGCATAGGGCCAATCGACATCGCGATGGCTTGGCTCGTGGCAGCATAGCCAACGCTCTCGCCCAGCCGACTAACAGGCACCACATCGGCGGCTGCGGTGAAGGCCGATGTGGTGCCAGCAGCCATGCCAAACCCTTGGATCACGCGCCACAGAACGAAGAACGTCTCCTCGTTGGCGACAAGCGGTCCAAGCGAGCCGACCAGATAGAAAGCTGCTCCGGCCATCATCACCGCGATTCGGCCTCGCTTGTCGATGATGGGGCCTATGACGATTCGAAAGATTCCGGAACTGATGGAGAACACGAGCGCCCCGATGCCAGCAAGGCCCGCGCCCTTGCCCGTGCTCTCCAGATAGACCGAGGTCCCCGTGTTGAGTCCTGCTCCAACGATCTGATTGAAGAAGATGAAAACGAGAAGAGCTACGAAGGTAACCGACCAAAGCCTCTCTCTTCTCATGTGCGCGCTCGCCCCTCGAAATCGTCTTGCATCATAAGTATAGCGCTCAAGTGAAATCATCCGCGCAAAACGAACTTGCCCTTGGCACAAGGCCAAGGGCAAGCAAAGGAGGGGGGGGTAGACCACGCGCAGGGACACCGATTGCTCGAGCCGCCCGCGTCCTGCTCGTCTTAGCCAAGCAAGGTCGCTCGCTGCCCGTCGGCGTGCTACGCGTAGATCTTCTCTTTGACGATTGGCCGAGACGGAGAGCTCGTCCAATCCTGATAGCTTCCTTCGTACAGGAAGAGGTTCGTGAAACCCTGCGAGCCCAGCATCTCGCATGCGAGCTTCGAATGGTATCCGGTTTGGCACATCACGATGGCTGGCGTCCATTGGAAGATATGCGCCTCCTTGAAGCGCAATCCCAAAGCACGCGCCATCTCGATGGACTTGTCGGGACCTTGTGGACCTACGGTGCGGTTCTTCACCACATCGAAGGGAATGTTGATGGCGCCTGGAACATGGCCCGCGCTATAGTAGGCAGAAGGACGCACGTCCACTATCGGCATATCGTTCATATGCTCTGCAACGAATGCCGCATCGACAACCTGGTAAGCCATGGCAATCCCTCGCTTTCCACTCGTCTTGCGGGCATGCCCTGCGCAACCCGCACCTTCCCCATCAGTGTAGGAAGCGAAAACGGCTGGCAGATCAGCAAAGGCAAGCAGTTGAGCGGCAGTTGCCATATGGTTCCAAGCTGGTGGCGAGGTTGATCCCGAATCGTTTATCTAACAGAGCGCGAAAGCTCGAATAGCTGCTGGCGCTTGGATTGCCAAGGCCCGGCTCGCTAGCTTTGCAATTGGTCGTGGCCTAAGCGCCTCTTCGCAGCTTGCACCACCAGGCGAATGCGATTCTCGCGATTGAGCGCCGATGCCTCGGGATCATAGTCGATCACGGTTATGGCGAGTTCAGGGAACTTGCGCTTGAGCTGATGCAGGGCGCCGCGCGATTGCACATGCCCCTTCAGGCATCCGAAGCTTTGCAAGTAGACGACATCGTGAATGCCCGCATCGCAGAATGCCTGCAGTTGCTCGAGATAGCGCACGTCATCGCCTTGGATGAGCGCCGGATTGGGCAAAACAGGACGCGCGCCAAGCGCTTCCAAAAGCTCGAACAGCCCATCGTTGAGCGCAGGTTGGAAGCACATGAGCGCGTTGCCCACTATGCCGATTCGCGGTGGAACGCGCTGCTCGTCAGGCTCCGATTGGCAGCAGCTCTCGATTCCCGCCAGATTCGCATATGCGTTTGGAACATCTACCCATTCCACCTGCACAGGGTGGCCCAAAGCACGCTCCACCATAAGCGGCACCGCATCGAGCATGCAGCCCTTGCAAACTGACGGCAGCTGAATGCTCGAGGATGCTGCACCGCTACGGATGCTATCGATCACTTGCGCTGCCAAGGCTTGCGCGGGCAAACAGGTGTCCTTGATAGTGTCACGGCGCATGGTGGTCGGGTCGCTCTCGAGCACCGTTGCTGCGAACGAAGTGGGCGCTTGCCGCTGCGAATCGGAAGATGCCCCAGACGAGTGCTCTCCTTCGTCGCTCGCCGAGCAATCTATCCGCGTGAGCTCTTCGCCTGGTCGCTCGCCGAGCACGTCCGTCTGACGCCGATGCGCAGGCGCGCGCATCTCGATAGCCGTTGCCAATGTGCGCAATCGAATGCGGATATGCTCCAAGTCCACTATGTCGTCGACCTTCAGCACCGTGCAGGGACGATCGACCTCGGCAAGGATATCGCCCACCTTCGCATAGGAGATGGCATCGTAGCCGCACCCGAAAGGCTGAAGCCCTACTACGTCCAGCTGCGAATGCGCCGCAGCAAACGTTGCCGCGGCCACGAAGCGCTTGGCAGCGCGCCAATCGTTATCGGCAAGCGGCGGCTTCGGCTGCGTGCGCAAGATGGATTCAAGCCCGCGCAAGCTCAGCACGGCGAACCCGAGCTTTTGCAGCTCCTCGTCGATGCCCTTCGAAACGGCGCGATCGCTTGCATACGAGCGACCCAAGAACACGATGCCATGACGAGACTGGTCGCTCTCGATCCAGTCGAGCGCCTTCTTGGTCGCTTGTGCCACCTTCTGCTCGTAGCGCTCTTGCGCCACGCGGCCCCGCTCGAGCGCGCGTGCCACCTCGCCTGGCTGCAGCGGAGCACCTGCCCACTGCGCCAAAGGCCCGATTGCCTCTTCCAAGATGCCAACCGACGCGGCATCTTCCGCTATGGCCTTCGGCTTGTAGCTAACCAGCTCAGGGATGAGCAGCTTCGGCATGGCCGGTTCGAGATTATCGGCCAACGCGTGGGCGTATCCGCTGCTCACCGCACAATGCGACTTCCTCTCGTAGGTGGGCATGAATACGGAATCCACGCCTTCCTCGACCAAGTCGAAATAGCGCAGATGCGCGAGCTTGGCTGGGTAGCATACGCTTTCCGAAGGCATGGTTTCCCATGCTTCGCTTGCATGCACCTGCTCGCTCGCCACAGACGCAACGGCAACGCGAAAGCCCAATGCAAGCAGAACCTCGTGCCAAAACGGCACGGTGGCGTAGAGCTCCATGGCATTCATGAGGCCGATGGCAACACTGCTTCGCAGCGAATCGGCCTCAACAGCCATGCCTTCATATGCGCCGAGCAGCTCACGCTCGAGCGCCACGATGTTGGGAGCACCATTTGCCAACGAGCCTGAATTGGCCATATCTGAGGAAGGCGAATCTACATCTGATGTGACGCTGTCGATTCTGCAGCCCACAAACGCAGGTGAAATCTCGTCCTGGTTAGAAGAAGAACTAGGTTCGTTAAAGATTTCGCCGTCGCGTTTGGGTGCGAAGCCAAGGCGGCGCGCATTAGGAGCAGATTCGCCATCCTCTTTCGCATCGCTGACAGCACGAGCGAGGATGCCCTTGTCGCCGCTTGCGCAGCCGGCTGAAGACGCTTCGGCTGAAGCAGCGTTTTCCGGCGAGCAGCTATAGGCGACAGGGGCAGCTCCACTCTTGTTCTTAAGATGAGCTTGGGAACTGGCTCGGCGCTCGAGCTCGAGCTGGCCATTGTCGCATCGGTTTCCGCTGATGAACGTCTGATGCCCAGCCTGGATAACCGAAAGCGCGCACGCGTTGCTGCAACCCGTGCACTCCAGCGATCGACGCTTGAATTCGAGGTCGTGCAGCTCATCCACGCCCAAAAGCGAACTCTGCTCCGAAAGCAGATCACCTTTGCTGTTAGCTCGGTCGAGCGCTGTGAGAGCAGCACCTATCGCACCCATCAAGTGCGCCTGATACAGCCGTATGGGCTCGCATCCGCAAGCAAGCTCGAAAGCACGCAGCACAGCATCGGATTTGAAGGCGCCACCCTGAACCATGATGCGATTTCCCATGGAGGCCACGCGTTCGGCGCCGATGATGCGATACAAGGCGTTCTGAATGACAGAATAGGCCACGCCCGCAGCGATATCGTCAAGGGCGGCACCGACTTTCTGCGCATGACGCACGCGCGAGGTCATGAAAACGGTGCAGCGCATGCCCAGGTCAACCGGGTTCTTCGCCTTCAGCGCAAGCCCAGCGAACCGGGAGGGCGACGTGCGCAGCGAGTAGGCTGTGCCCTCAACGAACGCGCCGCATCCGCTCGAGCATGCCTCGTTCAGCACAGCGTCAACCACCTGGCCGTCCTTCACCCAAAGCGCCTTCATGTCCTGGCCGCCGATATCCAGCACGAACGAGACGTCGGGGCATGCTTGCGTGGCCGCACGCAGATGGGCGGCGGTTTCCACCACGCCAGAATCGATTCCGAACATCGCGCGGATGAGCTTCTCTCCATAACCAGTGGCAGTCGCATGGGCAATCCAGCAAGTGGGATCAGCACCCTTGCATACTGGCCGCAGCAACTCTCGATGCATGCGCTCCAGCATGTCGCGCAACGTCTTCAGCGTGTCGCCGCCCGTCGGCTCGTATAGGTCATATACCAAGTCGCCTTCGGAATCGACGCAAGCCAGCTTCACCGTGGTCGACCCCGCATCGATGCCCAAGCAAAGCGGACCCTTCGCATCGATGGTCCTCTTGGTGGGATAAGCATGCTGACCATGGCGAGCCTTGAAGTCCTCGTATTCCTGTTCGCTTTGGAAAAGGGGTGGAAGCCGTTCCAGGTCGCTCTCGAGGCCTTCCAACTGATCGAGGCGCTTGATGAGCTCGGCAAGCTCGATGGAATCGGCGCCTTCTTCGCGCGCGAGCAAGGCGGCACCGCGCACCGTGAACAGATGCGCATCGGGCGGCTTGATGCCCTGGGCCTTGGTGAGCCCCAGCTTCTTCCTGAATTGCGTCGCCAAGGCAGAGATATGCTCCAGCGGACCGCCCAAGAACACCACCGTGCCCCGCAGCGGACGTCCGCAAGCCAAACCACCAAGCGTTTGGCGAACCACCGCGTCGAGCGCGCTCGCGGCTATGTCGGCTTTCGAAGCACCGGCATTGATCAAAGGGCGCACGTCGGTTTGAGCGAACACGGCGCAGCGCGAGGCGATGGGATAGATGCGGCTCGACCCGTAGGCAAGCCTGCTCATATCTGCGGCGCGCACTCCCAACATGAAGGCAATCGTATCGATGAAGCCGCCAGTCCCGCCCGCGCAGGTGGCGTTCATGCGCTGCTCCAAGCCACCGCTCAGGTAGATCACCTTGGCATCTTCGCCGCCCAACTCGATAACGGCATCAGCCTGCGGGTAGTCTTGCTGCACGGCTGTGGTGGTAGCCACGACCTCTTGGACGAAGGGAATGCCCAGGCTCTCTGCGATGCCTATGCCAGCCGAGCCGGTGATGGCAGGTTCCACCTGCATGTCGCCCAAGCGCCAGTGCAAGTTGTGCAGCACCTCATGCAGCGTCTTCGCGATGTTCGAGCTGTGACGCCGATACTGCGAGGTCATCACCTTGCCATCCTCGTCAAGCACCACCAGCTTGATGGTCTTGGAACCAGCATCTATGCCCAAGCGATAAGCCAACTCGTGTCCTGTTCAACGTCGTATCTCGGGTTCCATCATAGGAAAACGGCTGTCATTGATGCAACTGGGCAATGGAGCGAATAGCCAAAACTCGAAAAAGCTACCCAATTCGACTACTGCATGCGTCGAAAACGAATCGGATAGGAGCCGATTCCCAGAGCCGACCATGCGCCGGACTCGCAACGAGCCTGCACCAAATACTCATCGGGCATGCGCCAAACACGTACCAGAAAAAAACAGGCCAGAGCACGACGCTCTGGCCTGGGCTTTTGCTGGAGCCAACGAGCGGACTCGAACCGCTGACCTGCTCATTACGAGTGAGCTGCTCTACCAACTGAGCCACGTTGGCACATGCACTTCGCAAATGCGATACCGCATTATATATAAGTTGCGATGAGCTTGCAATTGACGAAGCGCCCATCACAAAACATGCGAGAGTCGCGTCACCGATTCCCCGCATATCTCGCAAACCGAAGAAGCTGCATGCGCTTGCGAGCGGGCAAGCCACCCGGAACCTTACCAAACCTTACCGTAACCTCCGTTTCCTGTGGAGAGTGGCGGACGCGTGCCCAAACTACGTTACAATCGGGGAAGATGACCCAGGGAAAACGACTCATGCCAACGCAGCGAACAAGGAGTACCAATGGGGATTTTCTCGAGGTTCGAAGATAGGATGGAGGACACCGTGGAAGGCGCTGCCTCGCACATGTCCAAGGCACCTATCTCGCCTGTCCAGATAGCAAAGCGAGCCGAGCGCCAGATGCGCCGCGAAACCATGGTGGGCGCAGGCAAGGAATATGCTCCCACCTTGTACACAGTGCTGGTGAATCCCGAAGACGATGCACGGCTCTTCGGCTACTATCCCACCTTGGCTGGCGAAACCGAAACCTACCTCAAGGCGAAGGCAGCCGAGCAGGGCTTGGCCATGGATGGCGACCCTCTCGTGCGCTTCATCGTGGACGAGGGCTTGCGCCATGGCAAGTTCGACATCGTGGCTGAAGTGGTGGCTGCGCCCATCATCAAGCAGCTGCGCGCCGAGGAGATGCATCATTACGGGCTTGCGCCCGAACCGCACGCAGCAGCTGCGCCAGCCACGGGCAGGGCCCATGCGCCGCATGGAGCGCGAGCAGCCGCAGCTGCACCAAGCCCCGGCTTCGCCTCGGACGGATACGACGACTATGGCCAAGGCTACGACGAGCCTTACGGCAGCGAGCCCTATGGCGGCGATTCGTACGACTACGGCTACAGCGAAGAATACGGCGACGACTACGACGAGCAAGCTGGCTACGACGACTACGGCGACTACGATGGCTATGAGAGCCAGCAGCCCATGCGGCCAAGCCCCACCGTGGCCTATGCTGGCAACGCCAAGCGCCACGACGGAACCCCTGACTATCGCAAGGTGCATGCGCGCCTGGTATCGCGCAGCAACCATCGGCCCTACGACCTGGCCGGCAGCGTGGTGACCTTGGGACGCGAATCGGCGAACGACATCTCGGTGAAGGACGTCTCCGCCTCGCGCTACCATGCCGAGCTGAAGATGACCCCGCAAGGGGCTTGGGTGGTAACCGACCTGAACTCGACCAATGGCACGCTGGTCAATGGCACGAAGGTTGCATCGCAGCCCCTCTACCCCGGCGACGTCATCACCATCGGCAAGACCGACTTCGAGTTCACCGTGGCCCAATAAGCCTGCGGTCGCTCTGCTTTCGAAGGAGTTATCGTGATCGACGTCGTGCTCTTGATCGGGCGCCTTTTGTTCGTTGCCATGCTATACCTGTTCCTGTTCGCCATCATGCGCACGGGCATTGGCCTGGTGCGCGGCCAGCGCAAGAAGGAGCGCACGTGGAACCTCTCCGTTGAGAAAGGGCCCAAGGAGCTGCGCGGCGTGTCAATCGTGGTGCACGGCCCCGTGGTGGTAGGGCGCTCTCCCAATGCCGACATAGTGATAGGCGCGGGATACGTTTCGGCACGCCATGCTCGCTTCGTGCTGATGGGGCAGAACCTCTTCGTGGAAGATCTTGGATCCACGAACGGAACCGCCGTTGACGGTCAGCTTATCGACGAGCCCACTTCGCTGGTCGACGGCGACGTGGTGACCATTGGCGACGTGTCCATTCGCGTGAGGCACAGCAAATGACGCCGAGCTTCTCACAGAGCACCGAGGCAACGGAAGCCCTGACCTCCTTCGGCAGCCGTACCGACATCGGTCTGACCCGCGAGCAGAACGAGGATTCGCTCGTGGTGGCCGCGCCGCTATTCGTGGTGGCCGATGGCATGGGCGGTCACGAGGCTGGCGAGGTGGCATCCGAGATTGCCGTGAGCGCCATCAGCGAATATGCGCCTTCCACCGCCGATGCTGAGGCGCTGGGCCATGCGGTGGAAGTTGCCAACCGCGAGGTGATCGATGCCACGCTTTCCGGCCGCGGGCGCGAGGGCATGGGCACCACCTGCACGGCGGCCATTCTGGAAGGCAATCGCTTGGTCATTGCCCAAGTGGGCGACTCGCGCGCCTACGTGCTGCACGATGGCAAGCTCTCGCAGATCACGCGCGACCATAGCCTGGTGGCCGATATGGTGGAATCGGGTCAGATCACGCGCGAGCAAGCCCGCTACCACCCCAACCGCTCCGTCATCACGCGCGCATTGGGCAGCGATGTGAACATGCAGCCCGACCTCTACGAGATAACCATCGAGGAAGGCGACCGCGTGCTGCTGTGCTCCGATGGCCTGACCTCCATGCTGCTCGACGAGGAGATTCGCGACGTCATGGTAGCCAATCCCGACCCCCAGGCCTGCGCCGAGGGACTGGTGGAAGCCGCGCTGGCTGCCGGTGGCCTGGACAACGTAACGGTGATTGTCGTCAAAGCCGACGACGCGCGTCCGAAGCAGCAGCGCAAGATGGCGCGGCGCACGAAGATTACCCTTGCTTGCGTTCTGGTAGCCGTAGTGGCTTGCATCGCGCTAGCCGTTTGGGGAGGCATGCGCTACCTGTACAACTCGGCTTATTTGGCAGAAAGCGACCAAGGCTACGTGCAGGTTTACCGCGGCGTGCCTGGCGAGGTATTGGGATTCAGCTATTCGCTTCTGGTAGAGAGCACTGATATCCCCGTTGACGAGCTCAACTCGAGCGCAGCCGACAACATCCGCAACAACTTGCGCGTTGGCAGCTTGGACGAAGCGCTCGACTTGGTGAAGTCGTATCGCGAGCAGATCAAGGATCGCCACAGCGCGCCCACGGCGGGGTCGGGCTCGCCCGATTCAGCTGCAGATTCGAACGCGCCCGATGCGCCCGCAGGCCAAGACGCTGCTGATGCGACCGTGAATCAAGACGCTTCTAGCCAGCAAGCAGCGCAAGGCGGTGGCCAATGACGCGCCGCAACCTGGAACTGGTGCTGCTTTGCGTAGCAGCACCGCTGGTCATCCTGCTGTTCGCCATGCTGGCCATCAACCAAGGGCAGCGCCTGGGGCTCACCACGCTGGGCGTGCCCATAGGGTTGTGCCTGGCCTTCGCACTGGCGCACATCGCCACGCGCTTCTTGGCTCCCGACGCCGATCCCGCCATCCTGCCCATCGTGTTCGCGCTCTCGGGCGTGGGCATCGCCTTCGTCACGCGACTTGCGCCAAACCTAGCCGCCAACCAGGTGATCTGGCTATTCGTGAGCATTGGGGCCATGATCGCCACGCTTGCGCTTTCGCGGCATCTGGAGAAGCTGGCGCATTACAAGTACACGCTCATGCTGTTCGGCTTTATCTTGCTGCTCTCCCCGCTCATCCCGGGCATCGGTACGGAAATCCTGGGCAGCCGCATCTGGCTTACCATCGGCGGCTTCAGCTTCCAACCAGGCGAAGTGGCAAAGATCGTCATCGTGCTGTTCTTGGCAAGCTACCTGTCGGCCAATCGCGAGATGCTCTCTGTCTTCACTTGGCGCATCGGACCTTTCCGTGGGCCCGACATGCGCGTGCTTGCCCCCATGCTGCTGATGTGGGCTGTGGCCTTGCTCATCGTGATCTTCGAGCGCGACCTGGGCAGCGCCTGCGTGTTCTTCTTCGTGTTCCTCATCATGCTGTACATCTCCACCGGCAAGAAGTTCTTCCTGATTGGCGGCTTCCTGCTGATGGCCGTGGGTTGCGTGGGTGCCTACTTCGGATTCGATCACGTGCAGATCCGCGTGGCCAATTGGCTCGACCCCTTCAGCGACCCGCAGGGCAAAGGCTACCAGATGCTCCAAGGCCTCTACTCCATTGCCGATGGCGACCTTTTCGGATGCGGCATCGGAAGGGGCCTGTGCGAGCAGATTCCCGTGGTGGAAAGCGACTTCATCTTCGCGGCCATCTCCGAAGAAACAGGCCTTTTGGGTGCGGCGGGGCTGCTCCTTCTGTACCTGAGCTTCGCCATTCGCGGCTATATAACGGCAGCGCGCGCCAAGAGCGATTTCAGCTCGCTTGCGGCAGCAGGCCTTACCACCACCATCGTGCTGCAGGCATTCATCATCGTGGGCGGCGTTACGCGACTCATCCCGCTTACGGGCCTCACATTGCCCTTCGTGTCGCAAGGCGGCTCATCGCTTCTGGCAAGCTTCATCGCCGTAGGGCTGCTTCTGCGCTGCGGCAGCGAGGGCACGGGCGTGGGCGCCGAGATGACCAACGCCACTTCGGTGGTGGGCGCGAACAGCGTGCTGGGGCGCGTGGCGCTGGGCAAGAGGCTGACCACGGCCATCTTCATCCTCTCGGCCTTGTTCGTGTTGCTGGTAGCCAATCTTACGTTGATCATGGTCATCCAAGCCAAGGATTACCAGAACATGCCGGGCAACAACCACACCATCGAGAAGCAGGCGCAAGTGAAGCGCGGTTCGATCAGCACCTACGACGGCGTAGTGCTGGCCGAAAGCGTGCCAACAGGCAACGGCTACTACGAGCGCTCATACCCAGCTGGCGACCTAGCTTCTCAGGTGGTGGGATATTATTCCACGAAATATGGCACGAGCGGCATCGAGGCGAGCCAAAACGATGCGCTGGTGGGCGAGCAGAGCTATGCCAGCTGGCTCGACGTGCTGAATGCCGAGGCGGGCATCACGCAGTCGGGCAACGATGTGGTGCTTACGCTGGACTCCAACATACAGCGCGCTGCCCAGGATGCCCTGGAAGGCTATTCGGGCGCTTGCGTGGTGATAGACCCGAGCTCCGGCGCTGTTCTGGGCATGGCGTCATCGCCCACCTACGACGCCGCCGACTTCGAAAGCGTGCTGGAAGCAGCCAGCGGCGACAAATCCATCACGTCGCTTCTGAATCGCGCTACGCAGTCGCAATATGCTCCTGGTTCCACCTTCAAGATCGTCACGTTGGCAACCGCGCTCGAGAATGGCGTTGCCACCGAGAACAGCGTATACGATTCGCCCGGCAGCATGGAGATTGGCGGCGGCAAGGTTACTAGCTACAACGAGAATGACCTCGGCGAAATCACCTTGGAGCAAGCCACCATCTATTCGTCGAACACCGTGTTCGGCCAGCTGGGCGCCCAGATGGGAGCCGACATGCTGGTAAACGGCGCGAACGCCTTCGGCTTCGATCAAACCCTCAACTTCGACCTGCCGCTAGCCGAATCGATCATGAGCAACCCTGCCGAGATGAGCGAATGGGAAACCGCTTGGGCAGCCGATGGCCAGCCCGTGGGCAACCAGGCCACGCGCGGCCCCTTCGCCACCGTGCTCGAGATGGCTTTGGTGGGGTGCGGCATCGCCAACGATGGCACCATCATGAAGCCCTACCTAGTAGAGAACATCCTGAACGCCACCGGCGAGCGCAGCTACACGGCATCGAGCAGCGCGCAGTACAAGGCGTGCTCGAAGAGCACCGCCGATCGAGTAACCGACGTGCTGCTGGAAGTCGTGCAGCGCGGCACGGGCGTGAACGCGCAGATCTATGGCGTGAACGTGGCTGGCAAGACAGGCACGGCCGAAACCGGCAAGCCAGCCGACGACAGTTGGTTCGTGGGCTTCGCGCCTGCTGGCGAGGACGAGGTGCCCCAAGTCGTGGTTGCCATGGTGCTCGAGCAAGCTGGCGAGGACAACACGAACGCAGCTGCCCGTTGCCAAAACGTGCTGGCCACCGCCTTGCGCGTGAAAGGGGCGCTGTAAATGAGCGATGGCAGAGAGACGCGCTGGAGTTACGAGACGCGCAACGCCGACATGCGGCGGACGCGCGTCGGCGTGCAAGCGGCGCAACGGGGTATCGGGAAGTTTTGTAGTATGCCGAAAAACGCTAGCCTACATGGGGTTATTCGCTCATAATCTACGATGAGCCAACAAGGAGACTTAAACGTGAGCGCAGAAATGACAGGAAAGCTTCTCAGCAATCGCTATCTTATCGGCGAACGCATCGGCGTGGGTGGCATGGCTGAGGTGTATCAAGGGCAGGATACCGTGCTCGGTCGCGTGGTGGCCGTGAAGGTGATGCTGCCGCAGTATGCAGAAGATCCCGCGTTCACGGCACGTTTTCGCCAGGAAGCAGCAGCTGCGGCTAACCTGCAAAGTCCCTACATCGTAAATGTGTACGACTGGGGCCAAGACGCTCAAACACCCTTCATCGTGATGGAGTTCGTGCGCGGAAGCGACCTGAAAACCGCCATCAAGGAGCGCGGTTCGGTGAACCAGCGCAAGGTGGCCGAGATAGGCTCGCAAGTCTGCCAAGCGCTTTCGGTGGCCCATCGGCTGGACATCGTTCATCGCGACATCAAGCCCCAAAACATCATGGTGCAGCCCGATGGCAACGTGAAGGTAATGGATTTCGGCATCGCGCGCGCCAAGAACACGCTGATGGACAAGACCGACGTGGTGCTTGGCACAGCCCATTACATCTCGCCCGAGCAAGCGCAGGGCAAAGACCTCTCCCCTGCAAGCGACATCTATTCGCTGGGCGTGGTGCTCTACGAAGCTGTGACCGGCAAGCTGCCCTTCGATGGCCCCGATGCGGTGAGCGTGGCCATGAAGCAAGTGAACGAACAGCCCGCGCCTCCCTCCGAGGTGCTTCCGTCGATCAATCCCGACCTTGAGGCCATCATCCTGAAAGCCATGTCGAAGAGCCCCGATGGCCGCTTCGCAACGGCCATGGACATGCGCATGGCGCTCAACGACTACCTGCATGGACGTCCCGTGAACCTGGATGGGCTATCTGCCGCCCAGACCTCCGTGCTGACTGAATCGGTCACGGAAGTGGTCTCCTTGAGCGACGCGCAGCATGCAGGCGACCACACGAGCGTGATGAGCCCCACCGAAGTGAATGGAGCCGTGCGCCAAACGGTGCGTCCAGCCAACTATCGCGACAGCGGCAAGCGCGGCGGCGGTGGCGGCAAAGACGGCAACGGCAAGGGCAGGTCGGGCGGATCAGGCAGCTCGCGCAGGCGCGGCCCCATCATCGCGCTGGCAGCCATAGTTGCCGTGGCGGCGGTGGCTCTCATAGCTTTCTCGCTTCTGGGCAACACCTGGGGACGTCCCATGATCGACGTACCCGACGTAACGGGACAAACCCTCGAAGAGGCAACGGCTGCCATCGAGGATGCCGGCTTCAACTTGGGACAGGTCGATTACAAGTTCGACGAGTCCATCCCCGAGAACACGGTCATCTCGCAAACGCCGCGCCAGAACACCAAGCAAGAGAAGGGCTCGAAGATCTCGCTCACCATTTCGCAGGGAATCGAGCAGGTCACGGTGCCCAACTTGAAGAACATGTCGCAAAGCGAGGCGCGTGCTGCCCTGCAGAAGGAAGACTTGAAGTTCGAGATCGGCGAAGCCGAGAGCTCCGACGATGTGGCCGAGAATCGCGTGGCAAGCCAATCCCCTGCCGCCCTCACCAAGGTGGCCAAGGGCTCGTCAGTGACCGTTCATCTGTCTTCGGGCAAGGAGAAAACGGACGTGCCCGATGTAACAAACTCCCTCGAAGGGACGGCAACGGCAACGCTCCAGAACGCTGGATTCAAGGTGAAGGTGGACTACCAGAACAGCTCGACGGTTGCCGAGGGAATGGTGATCAGCCAAACGCCCAATGGCGGCCAGCAGGCAGCCAAGGATTCCACGGTGAGCATCGTGGTGAGCTCAGGCGCGAAGTACTATGTGGCTTCTGCTTACGTGAGCGGGGCAGCTGACGGTGGTTCGGTTTCGCCCACCTACGCCGATGTAGCCGAAGGCAACTCGGTAACGTTCTACATCTCCACAAACTCCGGCTATAAGATTGCCAGCGTGACCGATTCCAACGGCAACTCTTATGGAGCATCCAGCTCGGTGGTGATCAACAACGTGCGAGGCGACATCTCGCTGAACGTAACGTTCGAGAAGGTTGCCGCGCCTTCCACGGACAAGCCAACAGGCTCAGGCAGCTCTGAAGGCAAGAAATCCTAGCGTTCTTCGACGCGCCCTCGTAGCTCAGGGGACAGAGCACCGCTCTCCTAAAGCGGGTGTCGGCCGTTCGAATCGGCCCGGGGGCGCCATTATCGAAAGCAATGGGTGCCCGACATGATGTCGCCCCCCTCTTATGGCGGTTTAAAGAGCGGTCCCGTTCCATCTGACGGGACGATACCGCGCTGCCGTTTCGACTGCGCGGTATCGTGATTACGCTGGCAATAGATTGCACTCTTCTTCCGCAAGACATCCGCTCGCTGTCATGGTGGAAGAGCCAATGATGCATCGCGACGATCTGGTCGTGTTCGAATAAGAACGCGAAATCAACATTGCCTTCTACCTAATCAAAAGCCGCTTTCGTCTGCATTACCCTCGACTGAGCATACGGCATCGTAAGGACACATGCTGGTACACATCCAGCATTTCATGCAAAGATGCTGCTCGATGTAAAACGGTTTTCCGAAAACGCCTCGCATTGCGTTAGTTGGGCACGTTGCGAGGCAGCAACGGCAACCTGGGCATTTTTTAGCAATGATGTCAAAATGCATGAGGTTTTTGCATACATGAGCCTTGCATCGACCATCTATGTGATTTTCAAATTCGTTATGAAAGAAGCGAAGTGCGCTGGCCAGTGCATTAGCTGCGGCTTTGCCGAGCCCGCAAGCAGAGCCTGATGGGATGATCATTGCCAAAGAGTGCAACCGCTCGAGGTCTTCCTCGAGGCCTTTTCCATCGACGATTCGGGTAAGGATATCAAGGGCTTCTTTCAGGCCTTTCTTGCATGAAGGGCATCTGCCGCAAGATTCCCGATGAAGGAATTCGGCGAAGTATCGGACGGTTTCGACAACGCATACCTTTTCTGACAGGAATACGATTCCGCCCGATCCCATAATGGCACCATGTGCTTCCAGGCCCTCAAAGCTGAGGTATACGGGCAGGCAAACTGGGAGAATGACCCCTG
>CANOHY010000033.1 GCA_947565915.1 uncultured Eggerthellaceae bacterium
CCGAGCCCTCTGCAGCTTTCGGTTGGGGCATCATGCCTTGGCTTCGCACCCATGTGCAACGGCGAAATCTGTGACGAACAAGCACATCACATCTACCTGCTAAAGATTTCACCTGCACATGTGGGCTGCAGAATCGGCATGCTACCTCAACCGAAAGCTGCGGAGAGCGCAATATTCAATTTTTTCTCCTTGACCGATTTTTTGAATGTTGTATAGTTGCCTCTAGCAACCGACCCAAGAAGGCAGCATGCAAACAGACATATCCGACGCAGACCAAAGCGTCATCGCATCGATTCTCGCGAACCACTTCAACTACCAAGGCGATTTCTCTGCAACCCGTCTTGGCGGACTCACCAACTACAACTATCTTGTACAAGCTGGCGACCTGAACGCAGTGTTCCGCTTGCCCGGCGATGGTACCGAGGGACTGGTCGACCGTGAGGTCGAATGCGCCATAACGAAGGCAGCGAGCAGCATTGGCGTTGATAGCCCCTTGCTCTACTTCGATCCCGCAACGGGCATCAAGGCTGTGCAGCTCATCCCTCACGCCAACACCATGAGCAAAGAGAAGCTGCAGCAACCCGACAACACTGTGCGTGCCGCAAAGCTCATTCGCAAGCTTCATGACGAAGGCGCTTCCGTCGATTTCCGTTTCGACGTGTTCGAGATGATTCCCCACTACGAAGAGCTCATCGAACAGCATGAGTCGATTGACTGGGAGGGATACGGTGCCCTTCGCGAGCAGCTGATGGCAATCAAACCCCAGCTGCAGGCGAATTCGCTCGCGCTTTGCCACTGCGATCCCCTTTGCGAGAACTTCGTGCTCGATGCCGAATCGGGTCGCATGTACCTCATTGATTGGGAATACGGCGGCATGAACGACCCCCTGTGGGACGTTGCCGACGTGATAATCGAGAGTGATTACAACCGCAACCAACGCGACCTCTTCCAAGAAAGCTACTTCGGGCGCGCGGCAACCGCTGAGGAAGATCGCATGATCTCTGCCTACATCGTGCTCATCGACTTCCTCTGGGCGCTCTGGGGCAAGCAGCGCTCCTATTTCGATCACTCGCTCGACTACTACGGACCCGAGCGCTTCGCTCGAGCCCAACGCAACTACGAAACGCTCCTTGGGCAAGATGGCGCAGGAGCATAGCTAGCAAGGTGCACAAGCATTGATAAGGACTTGCTCGAAGGGCAATCAAGGAAAGGAAGCATCATGCCATTCGCATTCGGAGCAGCAGTCACTTGGTCATTCTCCACAGTGATCCTGTCTATCGCTCTCGCCAATTCGGCGTTCAGCGTTGGGGAAGCCGTCGTGCTGGCCTCGTTCATATCCACGTTCCTCAACGACGCCACCTCTGCGTTGTTCATGTGGATCTACCTGGGCGTGAAGCGGCAACTTAAAGCGTGTTGGCGCGCAATACGCTCGAAGAGCGGCAAATGGCTGCTCCTCGCCTCCGTGCTTGGTGCCCCCATCGGCATGAGCGGCTACATGCTGGCTATCAACAACATCGGCCCTGCCTACACGGCAGCAATCAGCGCCTTCTTCCCTGCCGTGGGTGCAGCGCTCTCGTATTTCGTGATGCACGAAAAGCTCAAGGTGTACCAATGGTGCGGACTGTTCGTCAGCTTGATCGCCGTCGCCGTGCTTGGCTGGACGCCCGATGCCACAGCCCCTGGCAATTGGGGTCTTGGCGTATTCGGCGCGCTGCTCACCGTTTTCGGTTGGGGTTCGGAGGCAGTAATCATGGCCTACGGCATGAAGGATCCCGACGTATCCGACGAGCACGCGCTGCTGGTTCGCGAGACCACTTCCGCCATCTGCTATGCGGCCATCATCCTGCCTGTTCTGGGCGGTTGGGGCGCTACCGTTTCCGTCTTCCAGACCAGTGCAATGCCGGTGATCGCCATCGCCGCATGCATCGGCACCATATCGTATCTGTGCTACTACAAGGCTATCGTTCGCATCGGGCCGGCCAAGTCCATGGCCATCAACATCACATACTCTGCCTGGGCCATTCCCGTTGCGTTCGTAATGCTCGGTTCGGTTCCCACTCCTACGGGCGTCATCTGCGCCATCGCCATCCTCGTTGGCTCCATCGTCTGCGCCACCGACGTGAAAGAGCTGTTGGGCAAGAAAGGCGAAGAGAAGGTGGATGCCGTCCTGAACGACGTGGAGGCTGCACCGAAGCAGCTTGCCAACGAAGAGCAATAGCCCTCTTCGCACTTCGCGAAAGAGCCAACCGACAAGAAGGCCGACATGCCATCGAGCATGTCGGCCTTCTCTTTTGCGCGAGCGTCGGTGCTTACGAAACCTGAGCTCCGCAGCCCTTGCAGAATCGATCCTCTGCACCAAGCTTCATGCCACATTGCGAGCAGAACTTTGCAGCTCCAAGGGCCGACGTGGTGCCCTCGGCAGGACTAGGCAGGTTCTCGGGTGTCTTTCCGTCTATGTAGTCGAGCATGCTCTTGTACTCAGGCGACTCGCTCCAACGTCTCAACCACCAGATCGGCACCTGGGCAGGGCTTGCCCAGCTTCACCGTGCGCAATCCGAAATCGTGCATGACTCCTATCGCATAAGCGGCATCGTCGATGCCCCAGGTTGCGCTGCGCGGCGAACCGAGCACCTCGAGCGCATAGGCGAAGATGGCAGGGTCGCTCTTGAATATGCCCAGGTCCTCGGTTGATATCAGCTCGCGAAAGCAATGCAGGATGCCCGCATGCTCTAAACCGGCCTCCAGATACCCCCGAGGGCTCGACGAGAGCACCACGCTGGGGATTTTCGCATCATGCGCACGATGAACGAACTCCAAAGCGCCGGGAATGGGCTGCGCTTCGTTCCCATAGAAGGTCAGCAAATGCGCATCAAGGTGGTCAAGCACCTCTTGAGCACTGCCAAGCACACCATATTTCTCATGGAACAGGCGAGCTGTTTCGGCTATCGGAGCTGAGTGAATCTCTACCTCTTCCTCTTGCGTCAAGGGACGCGTAGCAGCGAACAGGGCGGCTTCAGCCTCTCTCCAAGCATCCAAAGTGTCCAGCAACGTTCCATCGCAATCGAAGATGAGACCTTGAGCATCTCTGAGCACCGTCTCAAGTCCAAAGGGAACCTGGGTCATGTTCTTCCTTTCGCGTATTCGCACAGCATTATAAACGCGCGTGCACTAGAATATTCAAGACGTTCGTAACCCTCATTTGCAAGGAGAGCCTCATGCCGAAGCGCGACGACATCAAGAAAGTGCTCATCATCGGTTCGGGTCCCATCATCATAGGCCAAGCATGCGAGTTCGACTACTCGGGAACGCAGGCATGCAAGGCCTTGCGTGCGCTCGGCTACGAGGTGGTGCTGGTAAACAGCAACCCCGCAACCATCATGACCGACCCTGAAACTGCTGACGTTGTCTACATCGAGCCCTTGAACGTCGATCGCCTGCGCAAGATTATCGAGAAAGAGCGCCCCGACGCGCTGCTGCCGAACCTGGGCGGCCAATCGGGCCTGAACCTTTCCAGTGCGCTTGCTGCGGAAGGCGTTCTCGACGAGTTCAGCGTGGAGGTCATCGGCACGCCCATCGACGCCATCGAACGTGGCGAGGATCGCGACATCTTCAAGCAGACCATGGCAGAACTGGGCATCGAGATGGCACGATCGAAAGTGGCTCACACCGTAGCCGAGGCTGAGGCTATTGCCGACGAACTCGGATATCCCTGCGTGCTGCGCCCCGCCTACACCATGGGCGGCACAGGTGGTGGCCTCGTGTACAACATCGAAGAGCTGCGCACCGTGGTGGCACGTGGCCTTGCAGCATCGCCTGTCACCGAGGTGCTTGTCGAGGAATCGGTGCTTGGCTGGGAAGAGCTTGAGTTCGAAGTGGTGCGCGACGCCAAGGGCCAAATGATCACCGTGTGCACCATCGAGAACATCGATCCCATGGGCGTGCATACGGGAGACTCTTTTTGCGCAGCTCCCATGCAGACCATCGCGCAGGAAACGATCGACCGCTTGCAAGAGAAGTCCTATCGCATCGTGGATGCGGTGAAGGTGATTGGCGGCACGAACGTGCAATGGGCGCACGACCCCGATACCGATCGCGACATCATCATCGAGATCAACCCGCGCACCAGCCGCTCTTCGGCGCTGGCGTCGAAGGCAACGGGCTTTCCCATCGCGCTCATCAGCTCCATGCTGGCTAGCGGTCTCACGCTCGACGAGATTCCCTGCGGCAAGTACGGCACGCTGGACAAGTACTACCCCGATGGCGACTACGTGGTGATCAAGTTCGCACGCTGGGCGTTCGAGAAGTTCAAAGGCGTGGAAGACAAGCTGGGAACGCAAATGCGCGCTGTAGGCGAAGTGATGTCCATCGGCAAAACCTACAAGGAAGCTTTCCAAAAGGCCATTCGCTCGCTGGAGAAGGGGCGCTACGGGCTGGGATTCGCCAAGAACTTCAATGAGCTATCGCTCGAAGAGCTGCTGGCGCTGCTGGTCACCCCTACCTCCGAGCGACAATTCGTGATGTACGAGGCATTGCGCAAAGGGGCAACAATCGAGCAGCTCCACGAGCTGACCAAGATCAAGCGTTACTTCATCGAGCAGATGGCCGAGCTGGTGGAAGAAGAGGAGCGCATTCGCGTCTACGGCGCCGAGCATCCTGCCGAGATGCTTCCCGACGACATGCTGGTGCAGGCGAAGAAGGATGGCTTCTCCGATAATTACCTGGCAAAGCTCATCGACGTTCCCGAAGTGGAGCTGCGCAGCCATCGCGAATCCATCGGTTGCACCGAAGGCTGGGAAGGCGTGCATGTGAGCTCCACGAAGGATTCCGCCTACTACTACAGCACCTACAACGCACCCGATAGCTCGCCTGCGAGCAATGGTCGCAAAGTGATGATCCTTGGTGGCGGTCCCAACCGCATCGGCCAGGGCATCGAGTTCGATTACTGCTGCGTGCATGCAGCGAAGTCGCTGAAGAAGCTCGGCTTCGAGACCATCATCGTGAACTGCAATCCCGAAACGGTTTCGACCGACTACGACACCTCCGACAAGCTCTACTTCGAGCCGCTCACTGCCGAGGACGTGCTGGCAATCTACAATAAGGAGAAGCCGCTTGGCGTCATTGCCCAGTTCGGCGGCCAGACGCCATTGAACCTTGCCAGCGAGCTCGAGCGCGCTGGCGTGAACATCCTCGGCACCAGCCCCGAGATCATCGACTTGGCCGAAGACCGCGACCGTTTCCGCGAGGTCATGGATTCGCTTGGCATTCCCATGCCCGAAGCTGGCATGGCTGTGGATGTGGACGAAGCCCTAGCCATCGCGCGCCAGATTGGCTATCCGGTCATGGTGCGCCCCAGCTACGTGCTGGGCGGACGTGGCATGGAGGTTGTCTACGACGACGAGAACCTGCGCTCGTACATGGCGGCTGCCGTTGGCGTAACGCCCGACCGTCCCATCCTCATCGACCGCTTCTTGAACCATGCGCTCGAGTGCGAAGCCGATGCCATCTGCGATGGCGAGCACGCCTACGTGCCAGCTGTGATGGAGCATGTGGAGCTTGCAGGCATCCATTCGGGCGACTCAGCGGCTATCTTGCCTTCGGTCACCATTTCCGACGAGCACTTGCGCACCATCAAGGAGTACACGCGCCTCATCGCTGAAGCCATGCACGTGCGCGGTCTTATGAACATCCAATACGCCATCGAAGGCGAAACGGTCTACGTGCTCGAAGCTAACCCACGCGCAAGCCGCACAGTGCCGCTGGTGAGCAAGGTGTGCGGCATCCAGATGGTGCAGATTGCAACCGACGTCATCACCATGCCACTGACGGGCAATCCTTCGCCGGTGCCCGCGCTGAGCGAGGTTACCTATCCTCACTACGGCGTGAAGGAAGCCGTGTTCCCCTTCAACATGTTCCCCGAAGTCGATCCCGTGCTGGGGCCCGAGATGCGCTCGACTGGCGAGGTGCTTGGGCTTGCGAGCACATTCGGCGAAGCGTTCTATAAGTCGCAGGAAGCCACGCAAACGGTGCTTCCGCTAAGCGGTACCGTGCTTATCTCGGTGAGCGACCGCGACAAACCTGAGCTTGCGAAGCTCGGACGCGCTTTCATCGATGCCGGATTCGAGATCGTAGCTACCAAGGGAACGCGCGATGCGCTCATCGAGGCGGGCATCCCGGCTACGCTCACCTTGAAGGCATCTGAGGGACGTCCGAACCTGCTCGACCTCATCACCAATGGAGAAGTGGACCTCGTCATCAACACGCCTTCTACCTCGACGAAATCGGCTGACGACGGAAGCTTGATTCGCCGCACTGCCATCAAGGCGCACGTGGCCTATTTCACCACCATGGCTGCGGGGCTTGCCGCGGCAGAGGGCATCAAGCAGGTGAAGGCAACGGGTACCGACGAGGTGCGCTCACTGCAGGAGATCCACGCCGAAATCGCATAAGCGTCAAAGCGCTAGCCTGTGCTCAGACTTGATGCGCGCTGCCTTGGCTTCGCACCCAAACGCTACGGCGAAATCTTTTACTAACCTACAGGTCATCCTAACCTATATGAGATTTCACCTGCGTTTGTGGGCTGCAGAATCGGCAGCGTCACATCGAGTCTGAGCGCCGAGTCGACTACTTTTAGATAGGAAGCCAAGGCAGTGCGCATCAAGCCTGGGCACTTGACCGACTTATCTTACGACTTCCTGTAGAAGGCGCGGTTGTTAGGAGTCTCGTCCACTTCGACTTCGACTACAGGAAGCCCTTGCTCGGCAAGCTTGTCGAATACGTAGTGCGCTAGGTTCTCGGCCGTGGTCCTGAAGGGCAAAAGGGTGAGCGAGAAGCCCTCCCCTTGCAAAGCCGCGATGGTCTCCGGTGCAAGCGTGCCTTCTTCCACGAGGAACGTGTGGTCAAGCGATTCAGCGATGCCGCGTACGGCTTTCTTGAACACTCCGAAATCAAGAACCATATCGCGCATTGTGCCTTCGTCTTGCAATTGCTCAGCGCCAAGCGTTACTTCCATGCGCCAGCGGTGCCCATGGAGGTTCTCGCATTTGCCGTAGTAGTCGGCAAGGAAGTGGGCAGAATCGAATGAAGCTTCGGTTTTCAAGCCATACATGGCGCCTCCCAAGGAAAGCATCGACTGAAAGAATGGGGCGAGTGGTATTGTAAGGCAAACAAGCTCGAAGAAGGGATTGTCCATGAACATCGTATGCCTCGACATGGAAGGTGTGTTGGTTCCCGAAATCTGGATCGCATTCGCTGAGAAATCAGGCATTCCCGAGCTTTCGCGCACCACCCGCGACGAGCCCAACTACGATAAGCTCATGGATTTCCGCTTGCGCATCCTACGCGAACATGGCCTGGGACTCAAGGAAATCCAAGATGTTATAGCGGGTATCGATCCTTTGCCAGGCACTCGGGAATTCCTCTCCGAGCTGCGCATGCTTACGCAGGTGATCATACTGTCCGACACGTTCGAGCAGTTCGCTCAGCCGCTCATGCGCAAGCTCGATTGGCCTACCATCTTCTGCAACACGCTCATCGTGGGCGAAGATGGCATGATTGAAGATTACAAGATGCGCTGCCCTAACTCGAAGCTCACTACGGTTCGTGGGCTCCAATCCATCGGCTTCGATACCATCGCAGCTGGCGACAGCTTCAACGACCTCGCCATGATCAAGGCCTCGAAGGCAGGTTTCCTCTTCCGCACCACCGACGAGATTGCTGCCGAGCATCCCCAGATTCCCGCTTTTCGCGAATTTGGTGATTTGCTGCATGCCATCAGAGAAACATTGTGATAACTCATAGCGTAAGCAGCGTGCAAGCTGCTTAGGATTTCACTACCATAGCCATTGGAGTACGCAAGGTTTCATGCATTGCTTGATGCAATTGAAAGGAGCGTTCTATGGCTTATCAACTGTCCCCTCGCGAGAATTTCCTCGAAATGCAGAGAGGAGGAAACCCCGAACGCTTCGTGAACCAATACGAGTACCTGGCACTTGTGCCTAATCCCATCATGTGTGCAGCCGAACCGCCTGCACATCCTGGCGATCCCGATAGTGCAGACGGTTGGGGCGTGTGGCACCGCTGGGAACCAGGCCAGCCGGGTTCATTCCCTCTACACGACGACGCCCACTTGGTGGTGAAGGACATTGAGACCTGGCGCGACGTGGTGAAGATGCCCCAAACCGACTACCCTGAGGAAGCTTGGGCACCCTTCGTAGCGATGGCCGAGAGCGTCGATCGCACGCAGCAGTTCTGCACGGCCATGATTGTGCCAGGCATCTTCGAACGCGCGCATCACCTGATGAAGATCGATGAAGCGCTGCTGAACTTCTATGAAGAGCCCGAAGAGATGCACGCCGTCATCGAATACATCACCGATTACGAGATGAAGGTTGCCGAGGGAGTGTGCAAGTATCTGAAGCCCGATGCGGTATTCCGTCACGACGATTGGGGCAGCCAGCTCTCGACGTTCATGAGCCCCGATATGTTCGAGGAATTCTTGCTGGAGCCGTATAAGAAGCTCTATGGCTATTACAAGGATCACGGCGTAGGGCTTATCGTGCACCACAGCGACTCGTATGCCGCCACCTTGGTTCCCTATATGATCGAGATTGGCATCGACGTGTGGCAAGGCTGTATGCTCTCAAACGACATTCCAGCGCTCATCGAGCAATATGGCGGGCAAATCTCGTTCATGGGAGGCTTGGAGAACGGCCGCATCGATCGCGAGGACTGGACGCCCGAATCGGTAATGGCCGAGGTGCAGGACGTGTGCGAGGCTTGCGGCACGAAGTACTTCATCCCCTGCCTGTGCGCTGGCGGTCCCAGTGCCACCTACGATGGTGTCTACGATGAAGTAACCAAGTGCATCAACGTGGAAAGCGAGCGCATGTTCTAGATCGCGCCTGCTTTATTCACATCTCGTCTTCAGTTATGTGTTCGCTAGGCTAATGCGCACGGTTAAAGCTTCGCCGCCAAGCGCGACGGCACAAGTGCCTGCGCTTGTGCGCTCCAGAAATAACCGTGTCACATTGGCCTAGCGAACACTTGTGAAGAGCATTCGTCTAAGCTACTTGAAGAACTGGCCGTTGTACTTGCTTATGTGTCCTCTGCCTTGATGTGACACGGCCGATTCTGCAGCCCACAAACGCAGGCAAAATTTCATTCATGTTAGGTTGACCAGCAGGTTCGTTAAGAATTTTGCCGTAGCGTTTGGGTGCGAAGCCAAGGCCGTGCATATCAAGGCAGAGGACATCTATCAACTGAGGGACTTTTGCTGGTAGAGGCCGTTGTCGGCAAATCCGAGCTTGCGATAGTATTCGCGCGTGCCAACTGCG
Organism: uncultured Eggerthellaceae bacterium; assembly: GCA_947565915.1. Lineage (GTDB taxonomy): Bacteria > Actinomycetota > Coriobacteriia > Coriobacteriales > Eggerthellaceae > UBA9715. The sequence continues at coordinate 9,333 of CANOHY010000033.1, forward strand.
CTGATCACATTCACTGCCTCATACCCATTCGCTTTCGCAATCTCACAAGCACGCTCGATAAGCTTGCGACCCAATCCATGATGCTGGGCAGAAGTCCCTTCGCGTTGCAAAGGAGCTGCGAAGCCATACACGTGAACCTCGCGAATCATTGCCTCGCCTGGACCGACGGGAATCGCGCCTGCATAGCGTTCGATTGCCTCGCTTGCAGGCAGCGAGAGGCGCAAGAAGCCCGCGATCCTGCCTTCAGGCGTGACCCATTGAAGGAAATGCTCCTCGGACACGCTTGTGGCATACGTGAAGTCGTTAAGCGTTAGGGCATCGACTTCTACGGGGGACGTGCCCACTTCGCGATAGCGAATCTCCACAGGTCGAAGATCATCTTCGGCTATGCGGCCCTCAACCATTTGGCGCAAGTTGGCCTTCTTGTTGCCCGCAACGATATCACCCGAAGAGAAATCTCGTATCATGCGCGAGATGCGCGCATAGGGTGGCGTAGTCATTACGTCATCAACGAGAAGCTGTACGAGCTCCTCTTCGTCATAAGGCACCCAGCTTCCCACTTGATAATCGGCTTCCAGCTGCGCTGAGCCAATAAGCGCGCAGGGATAGAGCTTCACTTCATCAGGCTGAAAGCGCACATCGCTTACCAGCATGCGGTAATCGTCTCGGTCGCTTTGCGGCGTGGCACCCTTCAAGTTCACCATCTGATGCACATGCGACTTGAAGCCGAACAGGCGACAGAGCGCAAAGGCCTCTTCAATCTTCGCTTGCGCAATGGGGCGTCCGTTGATATCGCGAATCTCGGCATAGAGCGACTGGATGCCCATCTGCACTTTCGTGCACCCAAGCGCCCGCAGCTCACGAAGGGATGCTGCCGAGATGGCATCGGGGCGCGTCTCCACAACCAGGCCCACTACGCGATGCGCAGACGTTTCGTTTTCCCTTTGCCGACGCTCTACCTCGTCCCATGAGGCTCGCTGCCAAAGTGCCGCTTTCTGCCAAGGCGCGCCCTCGGCTGCATAGAAGCGTGCAAGCTCCTCGTTGTAAGAAGACGCGTGGAGGTCGATCATATGCTGGTAAGGTGCTGCCTCTTGCTCCAGCGCAGCGGCATCGTTCGCCATGCCTGCCGCGCGATACTGCGCGCTTCGGCGCTGGCTTTCGACCTTGCGCCCATCAGGGCTATCGTTCAGAGCATCGAACAAGCTGGCTACAAACCACAGCCGATAAGCCTCGGGGTAATCTGTCCAGGTGCCACCAAGCACGATGAGCTCCACCTTGTCGGTTGCATGGCCCATGGCCTGAAGCGCTTGCAGCCTTGACGCAACCTGCAGGTAGGGATCGAAGAAGCTGCGCTCGGCACGCTGACAGGCAGGCTCGTCGTGCAAGTAGCTCTTCGGCATGCGCACATCGCTTGGGCAGAAGATGCAATTGCCCTGGCAGGGCCACGGCTTGGTGATCACCGTGATGGTTGCAACGCCCGAAGCAGTGCGACGCGGCTTCATCTTCATAAGCGAGAAGAAGCGCTCTTCAAGCTCATCGGTAACGCCCAGCTTCTCCCATCGGCCATCTCCCCTTGCCTTCAAGGCCAGATAGTCGGGAATCACCTGCTTCTTGGCTATCCTGTGCTCTCCTACTCCCAAGCGAGCGCTGTGCTTGCGCAGCAGCGCATCAAGGGCCGCTTGATCGAGCTCGCCCGCGCGAAGCGCATCGAGTATGTCCGCGATAACCTCATCCATGGGCCTATTGTACCCTGGTTTACAATAGGCCCATGGACACGACTCCCTTCGATAGCCTGCGCGAAATGGACCTGAGGTTCTATGAGCGCGTGGGCACCTCATTCAGCAAGACGCGCGATCATCCGTGGCCCGGCTGGGAATGCTTAGCGCAAGCGCTCGAAAGGCACCTGAGCGAGCAAGCCCGGCTTCTGGACCTTGCGTGCGGCAATGGACGCTTCGAGGAGTTTCTCGCGCAGCGATTCGTGCAAACCGCTTGGAGCGCAACTTGCATCGATGCTTGCCAAGAGCTTCTGAGCGAATGCGGTGCACGCTGCAAGCGCATTTCGAGTGGTAACCTCGCATGCGAAACGCGCCTGCACGACATCCTCGCTGCACTTCGGCCTATGCCATGCGATGATGCCAAAGGGGATGCATCCGATTCCCTCGGCATCTCTAGCAACTGGTTCAACTTTGTGTGCTGCTTCGGGTTCTTTCACCATGTGCCAACCCAAGCCATGCGCAGGCGGCTTCTTCAGCTGATGATGGATGCTGCCCAACCCGGCGGCTTCGTTGCGGCATCCTTTTGGCGCTTCGCAGACGAGCCAGCTTTCGCAGAGAAGGCGAGGCAGCAAACCGAAACCGCCCTAAGCACGTGCGCTGGCCATGGGCTTTCGGTCTTGTGCTCCCCCGCTTCACTTGAAGAAGGCGATTACCTCATGGGCTGGCAAGGCAGCTTGGACGCTCTGCGCTATTGCCATAGCTTCTCAACCGAAGAGATTGACGGGCTCATTGACAGCCAGATGCCTGCTTCCAGCGTTGTTGCGCGGTTTCGTGCCGATGGTCGCACGGAAGCCCTCAACGAGTACATCGTGCTTCGAAAGAACGACGCTAGCATCTAAGCAGCATACCCTGGATCAAAAGCGCCTAAATCCAGCACACCCTGGGTACAGCACACCCTGGGTACAGCACGCCTGACCCGCAAGCACCTAGCTACTCGATAATGCTCAAGCAGGGCGGCGTGGATGCTGGCCTTCCCGAGGCTTGGGATATCGCTACTTCCTGGTTCATGACGGCCACGCGACTATGCGGTGGCACCGAATGCGTAACAAAGGCGCTCCCTGCGATGACGGAGTCCTCCCCGATCACCGTGTCGCCCCCAAGCACGCAAGCATTCGCGTAGATGGTCACGTTATCCTCGATCGTGGGATGCCGCCTGACCCCAGCAAGGCGCTGACCTCCGCGCGTAGAAAGAGCACCCAACGTGACACCCTGATATATCTTCACGTGGTCGCCAATGAGCGTGGTCTCGCCGATCACGATGCCGGTGGCGTGGTCGATGAAGAAGTACTCCCCTATGGTCGCGCCCGCATTGATGTCAACACCCGTGCGGCTGTGCGCGTATTCCGTCATGATGCGTGGAATCAACGGCACATCAAGCACATAGAGCTCGTGTGCGATGCGATACACCCATATGGCGAAGAAGCCCGGATACGAATAGATTATCTCCTCTTTGGACTGCGCAGCAGGGTCTCCCTCGAAGGCAGCTTGTATGTCCTTATGGAGCATCTGCTGCACGTAGGGCAGCTTGCAGAGCAGCTTCGATGACACATCCTTCGCTTCGCGGCGAATCTCTTCGCACGACTTGCTTCGCCCATCGCGGAAGCTCAAAGCCAAGCGCACCTGCTCGGTAAGGCTGGCTTCCACATCCAAAATGGTATTCCCAATGAAGTAAGTGGCATCTTCGGTGGTTTGCGGACCATCGGTGAAGTAGCCAGGGAACAAGACATTGCGTAGCCCCTTGAGGATGTCGATCACCGCATTTCGGTTGGGCATGCGTCGGTCGCTATCGGTGTAGAAGATCTCGTCGCTGGACTGATAGCACGCCTTTATCTGCGCAATGATGTCGCTCAAATCGCAGTTGTTCATTCGATCTTCCTCTCGCTTGTTGCCGAGCTGCTCCCTAGCCGCGCGCGATGGCGCGCCTTAGCACCTCGTAGCGCTCGCTCAGCTGCAGTTCGCCTTGGACCACCGGGTGGCTATACACGGAAGCAAGCGAGGCAACCTTGATGCAAGGCGGTGCCTGCACGCGCTTGAATGCCGTGCGCTGCATGGTGGACATGACCCAATCCAGATCGCTCAGGAAGACGGCAGGATTGTCGAGCCCGTAGAAGCGAAGCCACTTCCCCACCGGACCTACCTCCAACGATCCGCTCAGATACGCCTCGAGCACCGAGCAAATGCCGTCGTTGATCGAAGGTGCATCGAGCAGCTGCTCGATCAGCCAATCGTGATAGAACCATTTCATCGGGTCGCGCTGACCATCGGCAAGCTCTGCCGAGGGCATCGTTTGCCACGTATAGCCTGCAACCGTTTCGTGAGGGATGAGATTCGAGGGAATCGCCTCGGTACCCAGAGCATCGTTCAGGGCGAGGGCGAGGTCGAACAATCGCACCTTGGTCAAATCGCCGAGAGGCGCCAAGGCTCCGATCGAATCGCCGTACATCGTGAAGTATCCGAGTGCTTCCTCTACGCGATTTCCGTTATTCACCACCACGCCGCCCAGCAATGCAGCAGCCGTCGAGAGCACCTGCCCGCGAATGCGCGCTTGGGCATTCTCGGCCACAAGTCCTTCGATCTTGTCGGCATCGAATCCGAGGTCGGCCATCTGTGCCACGGTTGCGTCGAAGAGGCCCTGGATAGACCCTTCATGCAAATCCAACCCCAATGCCGCTGCCACGCTTGCAGCGTTCGCCTTGGTAACAGACGAATTATGCGAGCTTGCCAAGTTGTATGCAGCCACGCGCTCTTTGCCCAAGGCGCGCACCAGCAACGCCGCGCACACCGAGCTGTCCAAGCCGCCAGAAAGCCCGATGACCCACGTGGGGCCCCAAGGCAGGATTTGCCGGTCGAAGCGCTGAACCGTCTTCTCCAAGCAAGTGAGCAGCTTGTTCTCGCAAAACCCGGCAATCGAACCGCTTCGGCCCATCACCAAGGTGGTGTAATCTTCCTCGAAGTCGTCGCGCAAGCGGCAAAGCAGCGTGCCATCAGCAGCCGACACCGTGGTTGCGCCCGCAAAGGCGCACACCTTCGAGCCCTCGTTCAACATGCCTACGGGCCGCAACACGATTCCCGGCTGAGCAGCATGCTCGCCTTGCCCAAGCGTCCAAGGCGTAAGATCCATCACCACCGAGAAATCACAAGCAGGGTCGTTGCGCCCCAGGCTCACAATGAAGCTCTCGCCTGCGGCTTCCAAAAGAACTCGACTTCCCGCAATATCGATGCGCGTGTCGTTGAGCGCGATGAGGCGAATGTCTGTCGCATCGATCAGTGACCCTGGAAGCACCAGCACATCTGCACCGGCGTCCAAGGCGCGTTCCACCATGCGCTCTTGCACGCGTCCATTTGCGCGCTCGTCGGTTTGAGAGAGGTCAGGCTGAGCAATTGCCACCTTCAGCTTCGAAAGGTCGCCCATCTAGCGCCCTCCCTTCTCTTGGCGTGCAAGGTCCATGCGCTGCAGGATGTACTCGCGAAGCAGCAGGATGAACAAGATGGTCATCACGATGAGGTACCCCACCACGGCACCTTCGAGCTGCATCATGTTGATCATCAGGATGAGCACGAGAAACGAGAAGCCGAACGTGATGGCGTAGAGCGAAAGCGCCGCATGTTGGCGCCGCAAGATGGTGATGATCTGGTACAGGAAGTCGATGCCCGCAGTCACGCCACCCGCAGCCAGCATGATGATGGCAAGCTGCCAGTATGGCGAGAAGTCTATGCCATACAGCAGGCTCATGACGGGCACGCCAATCCATGCCATCAGAATGGCGCCCACCAGCGTGATTGCCACGATGAGCGCCATCATGGCCACGATGAGCAGGTCGAATCGCTTGCGGCGCGTAGGGTCGGCCCAGATGCGCGCCATCTTCACCAGAAGCGGACGATAGATCAGCTGCACGATGATGAGAATCGCCTGCGCGGGGAAGTAGAGCGCGTTGAAGTAGAGCTGGTTGTCGTAGGGCAGCTGCGCGCCCTGCATGACGAACTTGGGCATGTTGTCGATCACTGCATACATGAACAAGGCCAGAAACACCGGGAAACACGCCTTGAACAGGCCGATAATGGACGACATAGCCGCTGGCGCCGACCGCTTCGTCTCGAAGAGCGTAAGCGGGAAGGTGACCACTACGAACGAGGCAGCAGCCCAAATGGCCATGGCGATGGCAGCCACGCCCAGGTTTCCCGTAATCAGCAGCAGCACGGTATAGGCGATGAAAGCTCCCGCCGAGCGGATGGTCATGGAGATGCCCGCCAGATACAACTTGTCAACCTGCTGCAAGCGCCCCTCGTACACCTCGCCCAAAGCATCGATGGTCTTGTAGATGAAGATGCCCATGCACATGGTGGCAGCTTCGCCCTCGTAGCCGAGGAACTTCATCACCACGAACCCGCAGAGCAACATGATGATGCAGGTGATGAAACGGTTTATCTGGTAGTCGCTGAACGAATGGTACTCGTCGATATCGCTCACCTGATACGTGCGCACCCCGTAGGTGCCGATGATGTAGAGCAGGTTGGCGATGACGAACACGAACGAGAACAATCCTGCACGCTCCACGCCAGCAAGCTGCGTGACCACGATGGTAAGGATGGGGAATACCATGCCCCAGGCACCCTGCCCGATAGAGTTCCACACGAAGTCGCGCGAGGTGCGCCCAGCCGCGTATTCCTCTTCCTGCCCCGCAAGATCGCCCTCCGACACGGCTCCCACGATGCGGTTGAACCAATTGTTGATCAGGCGGCGAATTGCGCTTTCCTTCTTCACGGGCACCGAATGTCGCTGCCGCGCGCGACCTTGAGCGTAGCGCGCCTGCTCGCGATTGCGCTCGTGGCTGCGCTCGTCCTCGTAGCCATGCTCGAAGTCGTGCTGGGCCATGCGCTGGTCCATGCGGCCAGCATCGTGAATGGAGCCCGTGTCGCGCACATGCCCGTGCGCCGTACGATAGCGCGACTGTGCAACAGGCGCTACCGAATCATCGCGCTCTCTACGACCAGACGGGCGCGAAACGCGCCCGTCTAAGTCCCTATCTCTCCTTGATGGTGCCATGAGGTCGTGCAGTTCCTCTTCTCAGTTGACTCGAAATTCCTATTCCGCGTCGAGAAGCTCTATCTCGAAGGTCAGCTCCTCGCCTGCAAGCGGGTGATTCATGTCGAACGTGATGGTGTCATCGGTCTTGGCCACCACCACCGCTGGCATGGACATGCCGTTTTCCATTCCGATGTAAAGGTTATCCCCCACTTTCAACTGCTCCGAATTGGGCATGCGACTGAAGGGAATCTCCAGCAAGGCCTCATCATCGCGCGGGCCGTAAGCGTCTTCGGGAGCGATCTTCACCGTGTGCGTCTCGCCCACTTCCATCTCGTTCACCGCAGCATCGAAGCCCGGGATCATCATGCCGCTCATGCAAACGAACTCCAGCGGCTGGCCCGATTCTCGCGAGGAATCGAATTGCGTGCCATCGCTCAGCGTGCCGACGTAATGAACCTTCACCTTCTTGCCTTCGTTGGTCATAAGGCATCCCCCCTTCATCGAAGCCTTCGCCTCGAGCTTTCGAGCAATTACTTCAAATCGGCCTGCGCGAGCACCTTGTATCCCGCATTGCCGAGCACTTCCGCGGCCTCTTCAAGCTTCTCCGATCCCCTGATCTTCAGCACGTCTACTGCCATGTCGGGTTTGAGGCTGAAGCAATAGCCGTATTCGATGTTCAGCTTCAGGGTGTCGAACGTCTCCAGCAAGCCCGCAAGGCCGCCGGGGGTATTCGGCACGCCGATAGCTGCCACCTTGGTGATGGCTGCGCGGTAATCGTTATCGGTGAGCACCTTCACAGCAAGCTCGGAATCATCGGCAATGATGCGAACGATGCCGAAGTCGGCGGTATCGGCAATCGAGAGCGCGTACATGTTGATGTTCGAGTCTGCAAGCGTGCGGCACAGCGCAGAAAGGCGCCCTTCCGAGTTCTCGAGAAAAACCGTTATCTGATCTATCATCGCTATCTCCTTCTAACGAGTGACGGACAAAATCCGCTTTCGCTACTCTCCCTTTTCGCGGTTGTCGATGACGCGCTTCGCCTTGCCCTCCGAACGCGGAATGGATTTCGGCTCCACGATCTTCACCTTCAAGCCAACCGAGAGCGCGCTCTTCAGCTTGGCTTCGACCTCACGCTGCAAGCGCTCGATGGCCGACACCTCGTCGAACTGGTAGTCGGGCTCCATTTCCACCTTCAGCGTGACGCGGTCGAGGTGATCCACCGTGGTGAGCTCCACCTGATACCAGCTGGAAAGCTCGGGCACCGTCTTCATGACGTCCTCGATCTGGCTGGGGAACACGTTCACGCCACGGATGATGAGCATGTCGTCAGTGCGACCATGCAAGCGGTCGATCCTGCGGTGCGTGCGCCCGCAAGCGCACTCGCCGGGCAGGATACGCGTGATGTCGCGCGTGCGATAGCGGATGACCGGCGACGCCTCGCGATCGATGGTGGTCAGCACCAGCTCGCCCCACTCGCCATCGGGGAGCACCTCGCCCGTTTGCGGGTCGATGATCTCGGCGTAGAAGTGGTCCTCGGCCAAATGCAAGCCCGTTTGCTCCCAGCACTCGATGGCAACGCCGGGGCCCATGGTTTCGGTGAGGCCGTATACGTCCAGCACCTTGTAGTTGAGCTTCTTCTCAAGGTCGGCGCGGAAGTTGTCGCTGAAGGGCTCGGCACCATGGATGCCCGCGCGCAGCGAGAACTCCTTGGCGGGGTCGATGCCCATCTCAAGCGCCGTGTCGGCGATGTGCATGGCGTAGGACGGCGTGCAGCACAGGATGGTGGAGCCCATCTCCTTGAGCACCTTGATCTGGCGCTCGGTGTTGCCTGCGCTCATGGGAATGGTGGTGCAGCCTTGGTACAAGCCGCCATAATGTGCGCCCAAACCACCCGTGAACAGGCCATAGCCATAGCACACGTGCACGATGTCGTTCTCGTCGCCGTTCGCGTACTCGATGCCACGCGCGAAGCAAGAGCCCCATATCTCGAGGTCCTTCTTCGTGTAGCCGCCGACGGTGGCCACGCCCATGGTGCCCGAGGACATGTGAATCTCCTCGACCTCGCTCATGGGAGTTGCGAACATCTTGTAGGGGTAGTTGTCGCGCAAGTCCTGCTTGGTGGTGAAGGGCGCTTTGCGCAAATCCTCGAGCGTTTCCACGGCGTACGGATCGAAACCCGCCTCGTCGAAGAGCTGTTTGTAGAACGGCACGTTCTCGTAACAGGTAACGACCGTCTTCTTGACGCCCTCAAGCTGGATGGCCTCGATTTGCTCATGCGGAGCCCTCAGTATTGCCTGCTCTATGCCCATGGGTAACCTTTCATTCGATCTGGGGCGCGTACTACCTCCTGTATCTTCTCATTTACGCACCGTTCATCTTACCCCAAAACGAGGGCTCGCCCATGCTTTTGTCGGCATATCACAATGAGTTAACGTGCAAAGAGGAACGAGCTTTCGTTAACTTCTGAATTGCAGTGGTTCCCGTGGGTATTACATCCAAACTGCCCGCGACAAGAGCTACGCCAAGGAAGGAAAAAGCAAGCTATTCGGAGACTCCTGCAAAGCGCGAATGGTAACTCTCGGAGGGGTAGCTGCATCGACTTTCCCCCTCACGTGCATGGATTCGGCAGCATGCGCCAAAGTGCCCCAACCCATCGTGCCTGGTCAGCGCATTCCGCGAGAAACAGGTTGCTTGGATTCACTCAATGAGGCATACATCTGCGGCATGAAGTCAATGCAAGTGGCCCTACTGCAGATATCGAAGCTCATTGCCCATCTGCCTCATCCTTGGCATACCAACGCTCCCAGAACCGAAGCTTCGCGAAGTAATCCCGGCGGTGCTGGCGCACGTAGGGCTGGAGCGCCTCGATCAGCTCGTCAACATCCATTCCTTGAAGCCTGCTCGCCAGGAAGGCTATGCCGGGGATGGCACGGTAGAAGTTCTCGTATTCCTCCAGGTTCATGAAGGGCCTGGCGTCCATCGAGCCCGAGTCGTCCAAGCAGCCTATCACCACGAGGTCGCCCGAGCGCCTGACCCAGCGCACGTCATCGATCGGAACCCCCATCATAGCCACCTCGGTTTCCATCCCGATGAGCCCATCCTCGAACCAGGTGATGCATTGCC
>CANOHY010000034.1 GCA_947565915.1 uncultured Eggerthellaceae bacterium
AACGAGAACATGGTAGGGCGGAGTGCCAAAACATGGTTTCTGCGTAGCGCAAGACCTAATGACCTCTAAGCTTGCCGTGGCAGTGCGTATGTCCGTAATCGAGCTTGGGCGCGTAGCAGCATCGAGCGATGTTGCGACCTGCATCCAGAAATGCATCGCGCTGCGGTATGCCATGATGAGTGTCATAGGTGCAGCATACGACCGAGAAACTCTCGGCTCGTTCACCAACCACCGACCACGATTGCACATTCAGATCAGGCGTTTTCAACAAATACTCGTTACGAAGGCCATTCAATCTGTCCTGGTTCGACCAAATCGACCACGTCAGTGCGTCATGCGAACACCATGCAACCAAGTGCTATGCAACCGAACACCATGCGACTAAGCGCCATGCATGTGCCATGCGGGTGAAGCGGTCAGCGCAAAGGCAAAGTCAGCTGCGGAAGCGATAGAGCGCCTCGAGAGCCGTATGCCCCAGAGCATGGCCCAGCTGCAGAGCGCTCTTGCACAGCGAGTTGCGCGCCTGCGCGAAGGAGCGGTCGCTCACGCTGAGCTCTTCCACGTATGCATTGGAGGCACGGTATTGGCAGAAGAGAAACTCGGTTGCGTCCTCTGCATGGATGAGCTGCTGCATTTGCTCGAAATGGCTGGGCACTAAGTAGTCCGCTTCGCTCATGTCGAGCAAGTCGAGAGCACGAAGCTTGGCGAAATCGTCGGCGCGCAGGTAGTCGAACAGCCCGCGAAACGAGCTAAGCGAGCGATACACCGTGAAGTTGTACAGCACCGAAGATGCCGCCCAATTGCGAAAGGCGCGTGCCACCGGCTCGAATACGCCACGCTCGCGCATCCAAACCTGTGCGCGCTCAAGCGACTTATAGAAATCAAGCGGCGCTCGGTCGCTTGTGGCGATGTTGCTCGAGGGATTGTTCGTGCGGTAATGGTAGAGCGCTTCAGGCACGCAGCGGATGCGCCGCGCAGCTGCCAGCGCGCATACCACGAAGAACAAATCGGCGCTGCGCTGCACCTCATCGAAGCGCAAGCCTTCCATCTTCACGAAATCGGCTGAGAAAAGCTTGTTCCATGTCCAATTCTGGAAGCTGCGGAATATCTCGTCGGGATTCTTGCTGGCAGCGAACGTGCCGCTTGGGAATGCGCGCCAATTGCAACCCCAGGGTACGAGCGTATCCTGGCCAGTGAGCGTGTCGAACGAACTCACGCCACAGATTACCACGTCGCATTTGCCGCGCTCGGCGGCGTCGACCATCTTCTTCAACATGGTGCGGTCGAGGTAGTCGTCGGCATCGGCGAACAGCAAGTAGCGACCTCGCGCAGCATCGAGCCCTGCATTGCGAGCTGCGCCTTCGCCTGCATTCGGCTGCGTGAGCACGCGCATGCGGCAATCGCGCGCGGCAAGGTCTTCCAAAAGCAGGATGGTGCCATCGGTCGAGCCATCGTCCACGCAGATGAGCTCGATATCTGCCAGCGTTTGATCCAAGATGCTGCGTACGCACTGCATGATGTAGTCTTGGCAGTTATAGGCGGGAACAATTACCGATACCAGGGGCTGATCGGTAATTTGCATGCTGTCATTCGCGCCGTTTCGGGTTTCGAGCTCAGCTTCGGAAGAGGCGCTTGCCACACTTGCGTGCAAGGCTCCTTCAACGCTGGTAGCAGAACTGCTGGCAGAATTCGCACCGAGATGGGCATCTGAGGCGGGTTTGATGCTTGAACCCGCGATGCTTGCCGAATGCGGAGTGCTTGCCGGGTCGACGGTGCTTGTCGCATGCGGAGCGCTTGCAAACTCTAGGGTTCCTTCGGATTCTGCAACATAGGAGGTTTCGCGAGCTTCGCCATTCGATGCCATGGCGGTTCCTTTCTGCCAGAGATTGGGTTGTTGCCCAAAGCAATTGTAACAGCGCCTGGAGCCATGCCATGAAAGCTCCTGGACAAGATGCATAACTGACCTCTGCCGCTTCCTGGTCGCTTTTGTGCGACCCGTGCCCGGAGCCCTAGCATTTTGGTATTACGAGCCCCGGTTCCCTGGCAATCGAGAACCCTCGAGCGCATTGATCCTGCATTCTCGTTACCCCGCGCTCCTTTGCCTTGCCGCCATTCCTATATCACCTGCTCTCTAAGCGCTCTCTGCGCAGCTTGACTCTGTGCGTTCAAGTAATCCTATAGGTCCTGCGATTATAATGATGTCGTTTAGGAGAGGAGCGCCCATGAGCGAAGACGATGCACTGAGCAGCCTGAAATTCAACGAGCAGGGGCTCATTCCTTGCATCGTGCAGGACGCCGAAACGCGCGAAGTGCTCATGATGGCCTGGATGAGCGAGGAGTCGCTCGCGCTTACCCTGCAGCAGCGCACCACGTGGTTCTGGTCGCGCAGCCGCAGCGAACTTTGGCATAAGGGCGAGACGAGCGGTAACGTGCAGCAGCTAGTGGAGTTGCGCTACGACTGCGACGGCGACACGTTATTGGCTCTCGTGCATCCAGCTGGCCCCGCATGTCATACCGGCGAGACCTCCTGTTTTTATCGCAAGTTCTAGCATATGCCTCATTGGTATGCTCCAAGACGGGGTAACTACCATCGATTATCTTCGACGTTAGCTTTGGCCCTGGTCGCTTTCGTATGGTATCTGCGCTTTTGGGATGTTCCGCAAGTTACAAGGACTTCGAAGCGTTTTCGTACGCCATCTCCAGTTTTCCAGCTAATTGCAGCCAGTTGGAGCTACTTTCGTACCTGCTCCACTGGGTTTCTCCCTTAATCAAAGCTTAGCAAAGCCCTGATTAAGAGTCTGGAATTCTATTATGCCTGGTCAATAAGGAATAGGCTTGATCATAGGAGCTCGAGATTACCGCGCGAGCGTACGAAAGCTGTCCCAACTGAGCGTAATTGACTGGAAAGGCACAGATTGCGTACGAAAGTGAATTGAAGTTGTTGAAAACGGTTGGAGTAATTAGCGTTTTACAAGAAGATGACGTCTTGCGGGAAAGCTGCGCCTTGTATGAAGAAGAAGAAGCCCCCATTTCTCTTGTTGGAGAAACGGGGGCTCGCTCAAGTCTGATGCCGAACGCTCAGCTGATGCTCGGCAGCCGATGCTGATTGCTTAGTACGAAGAGGGTAGCGGGACGATCTCCAGAGGATTCTTGTCCTCGTTCGCCATGGCGATGATGCGCGCCCAGGTGGCTTCATCGCGCGTGGCAACCCACGTGCCCGAAGACGGATCGGTACCACCTGTGTAGGGGCCGGTGCAGCTGAAGATCACAATCTTGCTGGCATTGTTCGCGAAGTCTTGCACGAGCGAGGTCATCTCAGCCTGATCCCAGTTGGTCTCGCAATTGTCGTAGAGAGCCTGAACGGCGCTGTCCACGGTGCCCGGCACGGCAGCAACCTTCTCGATGAGCGCCATGATGATGTTGCGGTCTTGGATCTGGCGGTTGGCATCCTGGTCATTGCTGTAAGCCTTGCGGGTGCGCGCAAGAACCAGGGCCTCGGCACCATCGAGGTCTTGCTCGCCAGCTTGAAGCGACACGTTGTTGCCGCTCACGATGTCCACCAGCGACATGGGGATGGGTACATCCACCGTGACGCCGCCAAGCTTGTTGACGAGGTTCTCGAAATCGACGAACGTGGTGTTCAGGTAGTAGCGCACTTCGGTGCCAGTGAGTTCCTCGACGGCTTTCAAGGTGCCGTCCATGCCCTGCCAGCGATAGGCCTCGTTGATCTTGGTGGTCTTGCCATCCAGCTGAATGGCCGTATCGCGCGGGATGGTGATAAGGGTGACGGTGTAAGTCTTGGGGTTCACGCGCGCCAGCATCATGGTGTCGGTGCGTGCATTGCCGTCAGCGTATTCTGCCTTGTTGATCTCGGTAGTGCCCACGCGGGTATCGTTGCCAGTAATCAGCACGTAGAACGGCTCATCGCTGGTTGCCTTGTCCTCAACGGCGAGGTTCTTGGTGTCATCCTTGGCGGGCTCGGCCTGACCGCTGCAGCCAACGGCTACCAGCGACAAGGCGAGGGCGCATGCTGCAACGAGTGCAACTACGATCTTCTTCACTTCTTGCCACCTGCTTTCTTCGATTTTCGTGCGAATGCAATAGCGATAATTTAACGCCATGGTGGGTTTGCTGCTACCCCTTTATTCGAGTAACGCAATGAATTCACAAGGGAAGCGGGGATTTGCGAAGAAGGGGGAAAGCACAGGGAAGCGGGCAATTGCGGGGAATTCCTGAACATGCGCATCGGCTTCTATAATAGGTTCCTATGTCGAAACTGAGCCACGCAAAGCATGCGCGCCATGCGGCGCCCAGCCATGGGCGTGGCTTGCCGGTGGCTGCAAAGGCGCTGGTGGGTGTGGGCATCGCCATCGTGGTGCTGGTGGCGGCTGCGGCTGTGTGCCTCTTCGCGTACTTCTCGAAGCTCGATTCGGTGCTGGCTGCTCACGGAAACGAGGCAGCCGACCAGGCTTTGGCGGCCACCTTCCAGGCCTCCGACGAGGGGCAGGCGGGAAGCGGGGCCTCTGCCGTGTCCGATGACGTCTTCTACGTGCTGCTGATGGGAAGCGATTGGCGCGAGGGAAGCACGACTTCAAAGCTGGAAAGCGAGCAAGGCCAAAACCAGCGCTCGGATGTGATCATGCTAGCGCGCGTGGATGTGCCGAATCGGACTATCACACTGGTCACGGTGCCGCGCGACACGCCCTATCGCGATGCTAACGGAACGCTGGTGAAGATCAACGAGCTCTTCAACGCATCGGGCCCGGCAGGCATGATCGGGGCGGTGAGCGAGTTGACGGGCGTTCCCATCAGCCACTACGTTACGGTGAGCTTCTCGCAGCTTCAGCAGATGGTTGATCTTCTCGGTGGCGTGACTGTGGATGTGCCGGTTGCTCTGGAATACAAGGATGCGCTTACCGGCGAAAAGGTATCGGTGCCAGCGGGAACCCAAGTGCTCACTGGGCAGCAGGCGCAGATCTTCGCGCGCGCACGGCACGAATACTCCGAATACCAGGACATGAACCGCCAAGGCAACGTGCGCACTTTGCTTGCTGCCATGTTGAAGCGCATCTCCGAGCTGCCGCTTGACCAGCTGCCGGGCGCGATGATCGATTTGGCAGGCTGCGTGGGGACGGACATGCGCGCGAGCGACCTCCTTCCGCTGGCATGGAGCATGTTCGCGTCGCCCCATGCAGGCGAAGGCGGGAGCGAAGGGGCCGAGAAGCTGGCAGGCTTCACCCTGTACAGTTGCACCGGGCCCTACGAAGGCGACATCAACGAGGAAACGGGACTCTGGCTGTGCTACGAAGACCCCGAAGGATGGGCGCAGCTGATGGAGGTTGTAGCGAGCGGAGGCGACCCTTCGGCGTGATGCAGCTTGCGTGGAGGGTGCTTCGGGGGAGTGCCGCCTGCATGAACGGGCTGCATGTACGAGCGTGCCGCCATCCTGCACGCACCACCCGTATGCGCGTGCCGCATGAGGACAAGGGCACGTGTACTTTGCTCGCTGGTTCTCGTGGACAAAACGTACGTCCCCTCGCCTGACCATTGGTCGCCCGCTTTCGCTTCGTCACCTGCGCTGCTATATAATTGATGCGCAGAACGGAAACGGCAAGAGTGCTGCGCAAGAGGCACTAAGACAGCAGGCAGGGCACCTGCAGGCAAGGGAGCAGCTGGCGAAACGTGGAATGGTATCAGCTCGCAGTGGTCTTCGCGGTCGCATTCGTGGCGACCTGGTGCCTTGTTCCCGTGGCCAAGCACATCGCGTGGGTTATCGGTGCTATCGACATGCCCACCAGCCGACGTGTGAACAAGGAGCCCGTTCCTCGTTGCGGTGGCATTGCCATGTACTTGGGCACATGCGCGGCGTTCCTCGTCTTCGCGATTTGCTGCAACGTGTTCGACTGGCACATTCAGGACGTCTACGTTACGGCTGGCATCAACAACTACCTGATGTTCGCGGGCATCACGCTGATGTTCGCGGTGGGGCTCGTTGACGACATCACCCAGCTCACGGCCAAGGTGAAGCTGCTTTGGCAGATCATTGCCTGCTGCATCGTGGTGGCTGCGGGCGTTTCCATCGGGTCGATCAGCATGTTCTCCGAGACCGACTACATCATGCTGGGCTGGGCAGATTACCCGCTTTCGGTGCTGGTGCTGGTGGCGTTTGCGAACATCATCAACCTCATCGATGGCCTGGACGGGCTAGCTTCGGGCGTGGTTGCCATCATCATGGGCGCCATGCTGTATCTGGTGTTGCAGCGTGGCAGCTTCACGCTTGCGCTGGTATGCATTGCGATCATCGCAGTGTGCCTGGCATTCTTGCGCTACAACTTCTTCCCGGCATCGATTTTCATGGGCGACTCGGGCGCCCTATTTTTGGGGCTCATCGTAGGTATTGTCTCGATAACTGGCGTGGTGCGCACGCAGAGCATCATCGTGCTGTTCGTGCCCATCCTCATTGCGGGATTGCCGGTGCTCGACACGCTCACCAGCATCGTGCGGCGCCTTCGCGCGCACAAGAAGGTGGACGAGGCAGACCTCGGGCACATCCACCATCGGCTCATGCGCGCAGGGCTCAGCCAGAAGCGCTCGGTTGCGCTTTTGTGGGCCTCGTCGGCAGTGCTGGCGGTGATTGGCTGCGCCATAGAGCATCTCTCTGGCCCGGTGGTGGGCATCATTCTGCTGCTGGCGTTCGTGGCCATCTTCTACGTGATATGGCATTTCGGCTTGTTCAAGCCCACGTTGCGCCACTACTACGACAACCGTGGCAAGCGCGGTGCTCGCGTGAGCGCGCTGGACGAGGCGTACACCCTGGCCGATTCCGAGGACCTCGAACCCGAAGAGGCGCCTTCCAAGGAGGTGCGCCATGGCTGAAGTGAGGTTCAGGGGCAAGCTGAGCTCGCGGCGCACCGCTGCCGTTTGCATGGTGATAGTGGCTGCGTTCATGGTGCTCTACATGGGCGCGATGCATCTGCTGAGCTCCGCGAACCCGCACGTGAGCAGCGCGCGCCAAGGCGAGGAGACCGTCTTTGCCACGGAACCCTACTACGTGCTGCTAATCGGGTCGGATTCGAGAAGGGGCACGGCGCTCTACACCGGCAAGTCGAACCAACATGCCCAGACCGAAGCGCATTCCGACATCATGACGCTGGTGCGCGTGGACCCGGTAACGTATAAGATCACGCTGGTCACGGTGCCGCGCGACACGAAGTTGGATTCGAGCGACGAGAAGATAAACGAAACGCTGGCCCAAGAAGGCCCCGAGCTTACCGTGAAGGCGGTGGAGGAGCTGTGCGGCGTGAGCATCCCCTACTACGTGATGACCACGTTCTCGGGATTTGTGCAGCTGGTCAACGGGCTGGGCGGCGTGGTGGTTGACGTGCCAATGGAGGTTACCGTGCCCGATGCGATGACCGGGCGCGACCTCACGGTGGACGCTGGCCAGAACAAGGACCTCGACGGCTCTGAGGCGCTGGTGCTGGCGCGTGCGCGCAAGGAGTATTCGGGATTCCAGGACAACTTCCGGCAGCAGAACGTGCGCGAGTTGGAGAAGTCCATCATCGAGAAGGTGCTCTCGTATGGAGCTCAAGCAGTGGTGGTGAGCTCTGGCGGAGCCTTTGCTGAAGAAGAGGCGAGCGAGGGTGCTGATGGCACCTGGGCCTCGGTGGACGTTGGCTGGCAGGACGCTTTGGGAGAAGGCGAGGCAGCTGGCGCTTCGCAGGTGCAGACGTCGGTTGTGGAGTACGTGCTGTCGCCGCAGCTTGCCGATGCGTTCGACGAGCTTAGGGCCTGCACTACCACGAACATGAGCTCCGATTTCCTCATGTCGAACATCGTGAACTTCGTCACGCACGCCGACCAAGTGGTGATCTATTCCACCACCGGCCCTTACGAGGGCGACTACGACGAGAACGACCAATGGATCGTGCTTCAGGACAAGGAAGCGTGGGCGGCGCTGATGGCGCGCGTGGATGCGGGCGAGGATCCGAACCGCCGCTACGTGGAGCAGCAGGAAGGCGAATTGCTGTAGCGAGGCGCTAGCTTCGCTCGAGGTGGTCGATCTGCTCGAGCCGATCGAGCTGCTGCAAGGCGAAGCGCGTGATGGCGTGCGGGTCTTCGGGGGCTCCTTCGAAAGCGCGCGCAGCGAAGCGCTCGAACTCCTGGTGAGGGTAGGGACGCGAGCCACTTGCAAAGCCTTCGAGCGCTGCGAAGAGCTCATCAGGCGCTTCGAAGCAGAGGCTTGGGCAAAGCTGCGTAGGGTCGTCGTTGAGCCCCGGCGTTGCAGCGTATTCCGCGATGTCGGGCGTGTAGAACACCACGCGCTTGCCCAGCAGGGAGGCCTCGTAGGCAATCGAGGAGTAGTCGGTCACCACGAAGTCGGCGGCGAGCAGCGCTTCGCTTACGTCCGTGGCGGCGGTGCCGGTTTCCTCGAGCGGATGGAAGGCCCAGGTGACCTTGTGACCGGCATCTTCCAAGCGCTGCCAGTCGCCCGACTGGTAGAGTGCGCGCAGCGGATGGGCGCTTGTTGGGTCCTTGCGCAGCGTGGGGGCGAACAGGATGCTGCCGGGAGTCGTTTGCGCTTCGGCTTCGCCACGAAGCTCTTTAAGGCGGAAGTACTCGGGGCGGGGCAGTGCCATAACGCGCTCGAGCGGCACGTTGAGCGCTTGGGCGAAGGCGGCTCGTGCAGGTTCGCCCGAACACACTACCCATGAGCAGTTGCGATGGATGCGAAAGAGCGCTGCCACTTCGGGCGAGTGGCTCTCGCGGGTGCCGAGCGTTTGGTAGCCGAACTTCTTGAAGGAACCGAATGCGTGCCAGACCTGTATGACCAGCGGGCGCGTGGGAAAGTGCGAGAACGTGCTAGTCGGCGGGGTGCCTTGCGTGGCGAGCCCTCCTTCGGAGGGCACATCGCAACCCTCAAGCTCGAGCAGCGACACGATGGGGTCGTAGCGGTCGATCACGCATACCTTGCAGCGCGCCAAATGGTAGAGCTCGCGTATTACCAAGCCGATGTAGGGCACGGCCGAGCGCACCGAGAGCTTGCGCGTGAGGAAGGTCGGCGCCAATCCCTGCTGCTGGAAGCTTTGCCCTAGGTCGAGGAAGTCTTGCGAGGGCTCATTGGTGGCGCGGCTGAAGAACAGCACCTCGTTTCGTCGCGGAAGAAGGCAGAAGGCCCGGTAGGTCACATTGAGGAGGCCGCGCGCACAACCTACGCCTGCTCGCGTGAGCGCGCCATGCCCTCTGAATATGCCGACTGCCACCTGTTCGTCCTTTCGTTTGCTTGCGACGTTCATTGTAACGTCTTGGCTCGTTGGGTGGTTTGGTGACCACGCCGCCCTCCGTCAAGCTGCCCTACCCGGTATCATCATGGCCATATGCTATGATTCATGGCTTGGAAAAGGCGCTTTTCCGGTAACTGAAGGCAAACGCGAGGAGATGTTCTTGGGCACGTTCCTTTCCATCGTGAGGGACAACTGGGAGTGGCGCAAGCAGATCGGCCATCTGGCCGTCTTCGAGCTCAAGAAGCGCGCTCGCGGAGCCGTTCTGGGTTGGATATGGCTGCTGATCAAGCCGCTTATCTACATCTTGGTGTTTTGGTTCGCGCTGGAAGTGGGATTGCGCGCAGGCAGCGGTCAGACGGGCAACTACCCCTATTTCCTTTGGCTCATCAGCGGGCTGGTGCCGTGGTTCTTCATGTCGGACATGATCAACACTGGCTCCGATGCGCTTCACCGCTACCCATACCTGGTGAACAAGGTAAAGTTCCCGCTCAGCTGCGTGTCGTCCATCTACACGCTGTCGGCGCTGTTCATCAGCCTGTTCATGTTCGTCATCCTGATAGTGGCCTATTTCCTCTATGGCATGCCAGTTGATTTGTACCTGATACAAGTGCCCATCCTGATCGTGGTGATGTTCGCGTTCTGGGACATGTTCTCGGTGATGACCAGCATGGTGTCGGGCGTGAGCAAGGACTTCGCCCAGCTGATGAAGGCGCTCAGCCAGCCGTTCTTCTGGCTGTCGGGCGTGATCTTCAACATGAGCCTGCTGGCCGACCACGGCTTCGGGTGGGTGGTGAACCTGATGTACTTCAACCCGGTCACGTTCTTCTGCGGCGCCTTCCGCGATGCCCTGTGCTACAAGCAGTGGGCGTGGGAGAACCCGTGGGCGCTCGGCGGCTTTTTGGTGATGCTCGTGGGCACGGCCATTCTGATGGTGGTGGTCTACAAGCGCTTCCATGACGAGGTGGCCGATGTTCTGTAAGGACGCAAGGACACGGGCGAACACGTTGCCGCAAACAGCTTGGAAGCGGGTAGCAGCGGGGGAGGTGCGCCATGGCATTTAGCGAAGACGAGTCCCAGCTGCTGCAGGACCTTGGCCCGCATGCCGCGTCGAGCGATGAGGTGGTGATCCGCTTCGACCACGTGACCAAGACCTTCAAGCTGTACAAGAACGAGCGCAAGCGCTTCCTCGGCATCCTGAGCAACAAGCATCGCGAGGTGCTGGGCGTGGTGAACGCGAGCGACGACCTCTCGTTCGAGATTCGCAAGGGCGAAGCCGTGGCGCTGATCGGCCACAACGGCGCGGGCAAGTCCACGGCATTGAAGATGATCACGGGCGTGGCCTATCCCACCAGCGGCGAGGTTACCGTGAAGGGCAAGGTGAGCGCGCTTCTGGAGCTGAACGCCGGCTTCGACGGGCAGCTGACCGGGCGCGAGAACCTGCATTTGCGCAGCCAGATCATGGGCATGAGCAAGGCCGAGTTCGAGGCTATGGAGGAAGAGGCCATCGAGTTCGCCGACTTGGGGCTCTACATCGACCAGCCCATGAAGTCGTATTCGAGCGGCATGAAGGCGCGACTGGGCTTCGCGTTCGCAAGCGCCATAGACCCGGACATCCTGGTGGTGGACGAGGCGCTTTCGGTGGGCGACCGCGCGTTCCAGACGAAATGCATCAACCGCATGCGCACCATCATGTCGAAGGAGGACGTGACGGTGCTGTTCGTGACGCACAGTGCGTCTTCGGCGCGCGAGTTCTGCACCCGCGGCATCGTGCTGGACAAGGGCAAGCTGGTATACGATAGCGACATCGATGATGCGCTTAAGTACTACGAGGAGCACTACTCGTAGGCGCGCGCACGGCGGAATGCAGTGCGCCTGCACGTGGGGCGGTCTTGCGCGCGTGAGCAGGCATTTTTGGGAATCGAGGGAACGAGAACATGGCAACGAACGCATATGCGGCAATTCTGGCAGGCGGCAGCGGCACGCGCATGGGCACGGCCGAGCGCCCGAAGCAGTTCCTGATGCTGGGCGAGAAGCCCATCATCGTGCATACCACCGAGAAGTTCCTGGCAAGCGGGCTCTTCGATGCGGTGGTGGTGCTCACCCCCGAAACCTGGATTCAGCAGACGCGCGATCTGTTCCGCAAGTTCTCGCCGGCTTTGACGGCTGAGGTGCACATCGTGGCTGGTGGCGCCACGCGCAACGACACCGTGGCCAATGGCGTGGCCTATATCCAGCAGAATTTTGCGCCCGATGGCGATACCATACTGGTGACTCACGACGCCGTGCGGCCTTTCGTGTCGCACCGCATAATTTCCGAGAACGTGGAGGCTGCGCGCCGAACGGGTGCATGCGATACGGTGATTCCCGCGACGGATACCATCGTGGAGAGCATGGACGGCGAGCTTATCAGCGCTATTCCCGACCGCAGCAAGCTCTACCAAGGCCAAACGCCGCAGTCGTTCAACCTGGCGAAGCTGGGACAGCTGATTGCAGGGCTTTCGCCCGAGGAAGCCGCGGTGCTCACTGATGCGTGCAAGATATTCGTGCTGCGCGGCGAGCCGGTGGAGCTGGTTGCAGGCGACTCGACGAACATGAAGATCACCTTCCCGCAGGACATGCGCCTGGCTCGTGCGCTTCTAGGAGAGCTCGATGCTTAGCGACGTGTACCGGTTGGTGGCTCCTGGCGTGTTCGAGCCGGCTCAGGTGGAGCTCGATCCCTGGAGCGGCGTGGCGCAAGGCGAGGCGGGCGGCGAGCCGCTCGTGCTCGTGCGGCCCACGCACCTTTCCATCTGCCAGGCCGACATGCGCTACTACCTGGGAAGCCGTCCGGCCGAGGTGCTGGCGCGCAAGCTTCCCATGGCGCTCATCCACGAGGGCGTGGGGCGCGTGGTGGCCGACCCATCGGGCGCTTTTGCGCCGGGGCAGCGCGTGGTGATGCTGCCGAACAACGCGCACGAGGTCGACCCCTGCATTGGCGAGAACTACCTGCCCTCCAGCCGCTTCTGCGGCAGCGGCTACGACGGCTTCATGCAGGAATACGTGGCGCTTCGCCCCGAGCGGCTGATCGCGCTTCCCGAGGGCATGGACCTGAACGTGGCCGCCTTCACGGAGCTGGTGAGCGTGGCCATGCATGCCATCAAGCGCTTCGAGGGCATATCGCACGAGCGGCGCGACATGCTGGGCGTTTGGGGTGATGGCAACCTGGGATACATCGTGGCGCTGCTGCTGCGCGCCCGCTTCCCCCAGACGCGCATCGTGGTGTTCGGCCGCAACGACTACAAGCTGGCCGACTTCACCTTCGCCGACGAAACGTATCTGACCACCGAGGTGCCCGCTGACTTGCACGTGGACCATGCATTCGAGTGCTGCGGGGGCGATGGCTCGGAAAGCGCGATAGAGCAGATCATCGACCTCATTCAACCCGAGGGCACCATCGCGCTTCTGGGGGTGAGCGAGAATCCGCCAGCAGTGAACACGCGCATGGTGCTTGAGAAGGGGCTGCGCGTGTTCGGCAGCAGCCGCAGCGACCGCGAGAGCTTCGAAGAGGTGGTGCGCTTGTACCAACAGCGCCCCGAGGTGGTGGACTACCTGCAGGCGCTGGTGGGAAACGTGGTACGGGTGACGTCGGTGAGCGACATGACGCGCGCGTTTCAGACGTGCGCCCAGCGCGGGGCGGGCAAGACCATCATGCAGTGGGACGTGTAGGGGCGCGCGTCGATGAGCGCAGGAAGCTCCATTTTCACCAAGGCGAAGAAGTGGGCGGGAGACCGCCTGAAGGATCTCATCTACTCGTATTATCTGCCGCGCCAATATCGGAAGTGCGTGAAGAGGCTTGCGGGTGAGAGTGCTGGCGGGGCTGGCGTTGGTGAGGGTGCAGCTGAAGCTGGTGTGGCTACCGGTGGTGCGGGCGCGGGCGCTGGCGGGTCGGGCGAGCCTGCAAAGGTGCTGTTCGTCTTCGACCCCGGCAGCTCCATGCCCCCCGAGTTCACCTGCCTGTGGGAGGCGCTTGCGGACAACCTGCGCTTCCAGCTGCAGTTCGCGGCCATCAGCACGCCGAAGCGCCATTTCATCCGGTACATGCACGACTACCGTGACCTCATGCCGAGCATCGCGCAGGCGAGCTTCATCGTGCTGCGCGAGGTGACCGTTGCAATAAGCTGCCTGCCGCTGCGGCCCGAGACGAAGGTGATCCAGCTGTGGCATGGGTGCGGCGCTTTCAAGAAGTTCGGCATGTCCACGGCGAGCAAGATATTCGGGAGCAATCGTGCGCAGCTGCTGCGTCACCCTCAGCATGCGAACACCTCGCTGGTTACCGTGAGCTCGCCCGAGGTGGTGTGGGCCTACGAAGAAGCCATGTGCATGGAAGAGCGCCCTGGGGTGGTTCGCCCGTTGGGCGTGAGCCGCACCGACGTGTTCTTCGACCAGGACTTCTTGCGGGCAGCGCGCGAACAGGTGCTGCAAGTTGTGCCCGATGCGCGTGGCAAGAAGATCGTGCTGTATGCACCAACGTTTCGGGGCCGCACGAATACGGCAAAGGCGCCCGACCAGCTGGACCTTTCGCTGCTTGCGCGTGAGCTGGGCGATGAATGGGTGCTTCTGGTGAAGCAGCACCCGCACGTGAAGGCGCGGCCGCCTATTCCTGAAGACGCGCGCGAATTCGCGTTCGATGTGACTGATGAGTTGCCCACGGACGTGTTGCTTGCTGCAGCCGATGCGTGCATAACCGACTATTCGTCGCTCGTGTTCGAATATGCGCTTTTCGAGCGGCCGCTGCTCTTCTTCGCCTACGACTTGGCCGATTATGATGATTGGCGCGGCTTCTACTACGACTACGACGCCATGACGCCTGGGCCCGTGGTAACCACCACACAGGAGGTGGCCGACTTCCTGGCGAACGTGGTTGCTCACTTCGACCCTGCAGAGGTGCGGGCGTTCAAGGAGCGCTTCATGAGCGCTTGCGATGGCCATGCGACCGAGCGCATCGTGGAGTACATGGAAGAACAACTATCGGCCCCCGAGAAGGACCTCCGTTTTCACTCCTCGGTCGCTTCGCTCCCTGCGGGGGTTGAAAACTCTGGTCCTTCCCAGGGGCCAAATAAGCAATCATGTGAGCTTGCCGACAGGCGTGGCTCTGAGCAGCGATTCTGCAGCCCACATGCGCAGGCGCTTGCGCCGTTGCACATGGGTGCGAAGCCAAGCGCGAAGAGCTGCGGCTGTCGGCAAGCTCTCAAAGGAGTAGTGTGCTGATGGTGCGGGTGTCGGTCATAGTTCCAGCGTATAACGTCGAGCGCGAGCTTGAGCCCACGGTGGCAAGCTTGCTTGCACAGACGCTTCCGGCCAAGCAGCTGGAGGTGATCATCGTGGATGACGGCTCCACCGATGGCACAGGCGCCGTGGCTGACAGGCTTGCGGCTCGCTATGCCGACGTGCAGGTCGTCCATCAGCAGAATCGCGGCGTAAGCGCAGCACGCAGCGCGGGCATCGCTGCTGCGAGTGGCACGTACTTGGCGTTCGTGGATGCGGGCGACATGCTGCTTCCCGGCACGCTGCAACCAGCGGCAGACTTGCTAGCTGACCACGGCGACGAGATAGACCTGGTGTGCTATCCCATGCTGGTAGTGAAGAATGGGCACCAGAAGCCCCATGTTCGCGAGGAAGTGCTCACGCACACGGGCATCTACGACCTTACGAAGTTCGGCAGCGCGTTTGCGCAGGTGACCAATGTGAACGTGCTGGTGCGAAACACGGCCGATCTGCCGCGGTTTCGCGAGGACCTGCAAGTGCACGAGGACCTCGTGTTCAACTTGGAGGTGCTGCTGCGCCGCCAGAAGATGGGATTCTCGAAGGCGGGCGGCTATGTGTACATTCGCGAGGAGGATAGCGCTGGCCGAACGAAGATGGCGCCTGAGTTTCAGTTCGAGCAGAACACCGGCTTCTGGGAGGAACTCTTCGGACGCTATGTTGATGCAGGCGTGCAGGTGCCGTTGTATCTGCAAGCCTCGTACATGAGCGAGCTTGTATGGAAGATCAAGGCTGACCTGCTGTTTCCGCGGCACTTGTCGGTGCGCGAGGAGGAAGCGGGTCGCGCGCGGTTGGAGCACCTGCTCGACCACGTTGACGATGACGTGATATGGTGCGCGCCGCGCTCGGATGAGTACTTGCGGCATTTCTTCTACTCGCTGAAGCATGGCACGCGCACGCACGCTAGCATCGACGAGCAGGGGTTTGCGCTGTGGGACGATGACAAGCTGCTGCTCTGCCGCCATTACGTGAACGTGTGCTTGGATCCGCATTTCAAGGGAGTGGCAGATGGCATAGTGGGCACGTTGGAGTCGGTGGCGTTCTCGCATTTGCCCCCATGGGACGATTCTCAGCTAAGCGAGCCGGTTTCGTGCACATGCGTGCTTGCTGACGGCACGCGCAAGGCGCTCACCGTGCACCCTATCGTTAGCTTACCCAGCGACGAACGCAGCCAGCGCGGCGTGGTGGGCAACGAATGCATCGCAAATTTCTACCAGTTCGAGCTGCCCCTGCGGCCCAGCCAGCTTGCGGGCATCACCTTCGAGGTATCGATCAACGACGTGCCGTTTCCCGTGCAGGTGCAGGTGCTGCCGAAAGAGCATGGTGCCGCCTGGAAGCAGTTGCGCGATACGAAGCGGCGCGTGGGGCATTGGGCCAATCGCTCCCATTATCACCGCAGCTTCAAACTGCCTAACGAGAGCCGGTAAAGAGGCGCTTGGCCTTGCGCGCCAGGCGGCGGGGAAGCGAGCGCTGCTTGCGGGCGGCTGCTGCGAGCGCTTCGACATAGCCGTCGTAGGTGCCGTTTTGGATCAGCTGCAAATCGGTCCAGCGGCTCTCGGGATACACGTAGAAGTAATCGTGCGGCTTGCCAGCAATGCCCATCTCGGCGAGACCCTCAGTTTTCAGGAAATCGAACACCTTGCGCTGCTGGTCGGGGTGGGCAGCTAGCGTGCGCAGGTTGTACATGCAGAAATCGTAGGCCAAATTGACGAAGGGGTGTTCGAGCTGTTCGAAGAGCCCAAGCTGTTGCAGTGCTTCCTTCAGGCAGCGAAGCGCCTCGAAGAAGGCGAAGGGGTCGTGGTGCTGCGTGGCTTGAAGCGATGCGGCGTTGTGCTGGCGGTAGTAGAGCAGCGGCTCGTCGAGCACGGCGATGCGCTCGGCAAGTGCGATGGCGCTCAGCACGAAGCAGAAGTCGTTCGCGCTGCGCGTGCCTTGGAACTGCAAGCCATGCTGGCGCACGAACGATGCGCGGAATAGCTTGTTCCAAGGGGCGGGCGTGGTGAAGCAGAGGATGTTGCGCGTGTTGTCGTTGCGGTTGAAGGTGCCCTCCAGCGGGCAGAGGTTCGCGCGGCACGTTTGCGGTAGGTCGCGCGTGGCGCCTGTTTCCGCATTGAACGAGGTGGCGCGAAACACGCAGATGTCGGCGCTGGTTTGCTCGGCGCGCGCGTGGGCGTGCTTTAGCAGGTTGGGGCTGAAGGTGTCGTCGCCGTCGAGGAACAGCAGGTAGGTGCCGCGCGCGTACCGCATTCCTAAGTTGCGCGCGATACCAGCGAACTGGTGTTGTTGCTGCAGCACAGTGATGTTGGGGTGGTCGGCCGCGTAGAGGTTGGCGAGTTCGAAGGTGCCGTCGGTGGAGCCGTCGTCCACGATGATGAGCTCGAAATCCTGGAATGTTTGCTGCATCAGCGAGTCAATCGCCTGTTGCAGATACAGCGCGCAGTTGAACACGGGCATGATGACGGATATTTCGGGCGTGGTGTTCATGAGTGTTTACTTTAGAAGATTATTCAATCATGGCAAAGATGAATCATTGATTAAAGGTAGTTTTGAGCTCGTGCGTTCTCTTCTCAAATACTGCTTTGAATCGTGCGATTTCACGTTCGGAACACCCATTCTTCTTCGCCAAGGTGTGCCACTGACCAAGCGATTGCAGGATTCCCCCAACTATTTCCGATGCCTCATCCGGCGCGAGCCCGCAATATAAGGCAAGATCTTGAAGCCCTGCCGCATCCTTACCGCAGGGGGCGCCTGCTATGGAAGTCACACGTTGTGCATCTTCGTAAGGGTTAGGATTCACGTCGAAAAGAGGTGAGAGCTGCCAAGATTTGCCAAGTCTTAAAAATCCCCAATTACGCAGATGATCGTCGGTGTTATTAATTGCCACAGAAAAAGCTACACGCTTGAACAGCTCTTTTAGCTCGCGCTGTGCGTCATTGGCGAACTGCGAAATAGCTTCAGCTAGTTCCGCGTAATCGCGAGGTTGGCCGTCGGTGCTTTCGAGCATGGTCATGCCGCTCATATAGGGGATACGAAGACCATTAACCTGCGAGTTCTTTCGATCAAATCTTTCAAGCAACAATACGCTTTCATCGCCGATGTGTAGCAACCGGCTGGCTGGTGTTGGGATGGCAGCCGCATTTGCGAGGTCGAGCGCCGTTTTTTCCCAGGCCATCACATTCCATTCGTCGGCGGGATGAGAAAACTTTGCTAAAAGCAAACGGTCATCGTCACAAACCGATGCTTTAGGCCGGGCACCGCCCAATGAACCCGAGCCGGCAGCTAGTAAGGCTTTGATTTCCTCGTGTCCTGCTTCGTCTCGAGCTACATCGTGGCTTGCATGAACGAGGGCAGGAAGCTGGATGATAGGAGGAATTGGTGAAGATGCGGCAAGAAAGTTCCCGCCTGGTTCGCAAAAACGTAATGACCCCTCGCGCGTTTGATCAAAAACGCCAATGAGAAAATCGACATCATCAAGTTGATGCGACGGCCTGTTGTGCGCCAAGGCATTTTCGCGAGCATCGCGCATGATAAGGGTGCGACCCCAGCGGTCGGGTGAACAATCGCGAAAAGCTCCAGGAATAGCTGAACAGTGCTGCGTGCCTGGAGTAAGCGGAAATACGGGATCAATTGCATAAGAGTCTTGGCCTAATGCAAGCCACGATTCGTCATAGGTGAAGGTGGTGGAAATGGTATGGTGCCGCAAGGCGAATCGCGCAATGCCAACCAGCCTGTCAGTACTCGTGCTTGCATCATATACTTCGAGGGTTGGAACCATGGTTATCGCCGAACCCTTTGGGGTAGTTCCTCCTCTGCCCGCAGACGGCCGTAATCGGTTTCAAAGGGGTCGAAAGCGTCGATGACGCGGTCAAGAATACCCAGCATAGTGGCCACGTTGAGTGTGGTCTCAAAAGAAACCGAAGGATCGCCCTTTTCGAGACGCGACATTGTGGCGCGGCTTATGTTGGCTTTTTCGGCGAGTTGCTGCATGGTGAAGCCACGCAATTTGCGCCATGTTGTTATGGACTCACCAATGCTTTTTGCGGCGAGTTTAGTTTTCATGGGAGTAGGACGTTTCATGAGTAATCCTTAATGACTAAAATATATTACATAAACAGTAATAAAAGTTAATTTATAGTGCATTATAACATCGCTAAACTAATGCAGTAGACCACTAAAGAGAAAACCTACTCA
>CANOHY010000035.1 GCA_947565915.1 uncultured Eggerthellaceae bacterium
CGGGATGTACGAGACATACATGATTACCGACATTACTGAAGCAATGTCGCCTATGATGCGAATAGCGTTCTTACGCTCGCTCTTTGTTTGCGTATTCTTTGAGTTTTGCAACTCGCCATGTGGGGTAGTCTTTGAACGTGCTGTTGCTTGCGCCATGGTCTCTCACTGCCCTTCATGAATCTGCCTCTCTTCGATTGTTATTGAAGCGCTTTATCAGCTGTGGCCAGGCAGGATGCAACAAACGTAAGGCTATCGCAACGCGTCTGATGCCTAATAATCACCTACTACGAGCGCAGTTAGAAGCTACAGGGGGCTAACGATTATTTGCCATGCCAACGAATCTTGCTTCTTATCGGCTATGGTGTGATTAAGTGATGCAGGGCTTTGGCGACGCAGAAGTCGCGATGATCTTCCGAGGACCTGGCCATCAGGAGGCAATCATGGAATACGTCATATCGTTTCTCGAGGGCATCATCACCTTCGTATCGCCTTGCCTGCTGCCGATGATTCCCATATACGTCACCTACTTCGCTGCCGGCGAGGAGGTGCGCACTTCTGTGGTGCTCAGGAATGCTCTGGGGTTCGTGCTAGGCTTCACCATCGTGTTCGTGGCCATGGGAGCGCTAGCGGGCACAGTGGGCTCGTTCTTCCTGCAGCATCGCATGGTAGTGAATGTTGTTTGTGGCGTCATCGTGGTGCTCTTCGGTTTGTACTTCCTCGGCTTCATCAAGGTGAACTTGTTTCGCGGACCCAAGGCTTCCCTAGAGGGGCGCCAGCTTGGCTTCTTCTCGGCCGTGCTCTTCGGCGTGGTGTTCTCGGTGGGTTGGACGCCCTGCGTGGGAGCGTTCTTGGGCTCTGCGCTCATGCTGGCGTCCCAGCAGGGCTCTGCGTTGGCGGGCGTTCTGATGCTGCTGTGCTACTCGGCCGGATTGGGCGTGCCCTTCGTGCTGAGCGCCGTGCTCATCGACAAGCTGAAGGGTGCCTTCGACGCTATCAAGAAGCACTATGACGTCATCACGAAGGTTTGCGGTTGGTTGCTGGTGGCCGTAGGCGTGCTGATGGCCACGGGGCTTCTGAGCAACTTTTTATCAATGCTGAGCTAAGTTTGGAAGAGGGGAATGATCATGGCGAAAGGGAAGCAACAGCCTGCGAAGAGTTCCAAAAAGGGGTTGGCCATTGGCATCGCAGTGCTCGTGGTAGTGATTGCGGCAGCAGCCATCGCCTACAACGTGCTTGCGCCTGGTGCGCGCAACGATGCCAACTTGCAGTCAACTGGCGCTGCTTCAGCCACTGGGGCGGAATCAGCGGCTGGAAATGGATCTTCAACCAGCGCTGGTGGAGATGACACCACGAGTTCGGCGAGCAGTGCCGCACAGGGTTCTTCGGGCAACCAAGCAAGCGAAGCGGTGGCCGCCCCCGATTTCTCCATGGAAGATGCATCGGGCAACGTTGTTCGGTTCAGCAGCCTAATAGGCAAACCTACGGTGCTCAACTTCTGGGCCAGCACGTGCGGTCCCTGCCAGCAAGAGATGCCCGGTTTCCAGAACGCCTTCGTGCGCGAAGGCGACAGCGTGCAGTTCATCATGGTGGATGTCGTGGGCTTCAACGGCGAGTCCGTGGCGCGCGCTAAGAGCTTCATCCAGCAGAATGGGTATACCTTCCCCGTATACTTCAGCACCAACAACGAGGCTACCATCGCTTACGGGCTCTCGTCCATTCCGCGCACCTTATTCATCGATGCCCAGGGCGATGTGATTGCGACAGGCTCGGGAATGCTGGATGAATCGACCTTGGAAAAGGGCCTTTCCATGATTCGCTGAGCAGAGTTGATTGCCCAAGTGAACAATGTTGCGACGCAGTCTTGTAATACGCTGTCATAGATTATTCGGTCTCTTTATGCCATACTGCAACGCAAGGAGACGATGCCCATGTTCGGCGAACTTGCGATTGCATACCTATTCCTCGGTGGCGTGGGTGCGGGATGCATCTGCATCTGCTGCGTCGTGGACATGACCTTCCTTCGCCAACCTTTTGGCGTTCCCGCATATCGTCAGGGTCTTTCCGTCAACCCGTGCCCTTGCATGGTGGATTACTCCTTCGCTGCCGCAGCTGTCATTCTCGCTGCTGGCGCGGCTTGCCTGCTCTTCGATCTGGGGCGTATGGACCGCCTCGCATCGCTCTTCTTGCATCCGAGGCTCAACTGGATGACCGTCGGTGCCTATTCCATTGCTCTGCTTCTCGCCTGCGCAATATTCTTGTCTCTTGTGCGCTTCCTGTATTTGCCTCAGGTTCCGCGCACCGCCGTGGTGACGGTTGAGGCCATCGCGTGCATCCTGGGCCTGGTGGTCATGGTCTATACGGGTTTTCTGCTGAAGACGCTTGCCGGAGTTGCGCTCTGGCGGTCGATCTGGCTGCCGGTTCTCTTCTTGTTCTCGTCGCTTTCGGGTGGCACGGCTGTTGTGATTTTGGCGGGAGCGTTCGTGGTTGTCGATGCACAGACGCGTCTGCTCGCAAAAAGGCTAGCTGCCGTCGATGCTGCCTTCATCGCATTGGAGGTGCTGAGTGCCATCGCATTCGTGCTGTTTGCCTGCCTCGGCGAGAACCCCGGAGCCCAACAAGGTGCTTTCGAGCTAATCGCAGGCCAGCAGGCGCTTCTTTGGTGGATTGGGTTCATCGGATGCGGCGTCGCCGTTCCCCTCGTTGCCGAAACGGTCTTCCTGCTTCGATGGCGCCATGCTGCCTCTCGAGGTGGCGGCCTTTTGGTGTCAGGGGCAATTTGCGTGTTGTTGGGAGCCCTCGCTCTTCGTGTTGGTATAGTTCAAGCAGGGGAGTTAAGGCCTCTTAGCTTGCAAAGGCCACCAGAGGCTTTGGCTTTCGAAGAGGCGCCGCAAGACAACAGTCCAGCCATGCGCCTCGATATCCTGTCGATGCACGAGCCAAGCGGAGAATGACCATGGAGAAGAAGAGAAAAACGCTAACCGAGCTATTCCGCATCGACGAGAAGGCGAGCATTCCCATATGGTTGCAGCTCAAGAACCGCTTCATCTTCCTCATCACGTCAGGGCACTACCTTCCTGGTAGTCAGCTGCCAACGGTGAGGAGCTTGGCTGCAGACATCGGAATCAACTACAACACAGTGAGCAAGGTGTACAAGAGCTTGGAAGAGGACGGCTACATCGTTTCGCGCCATAGGCAAGGCGTCTTCGTGTGCGACGTAAGCGACAAGCCGGGAGTGAGCCTTGCAGCTTCGGCGCAGATGATCACAGTTGAGTACATCCAGAGGTGTCTCGAGCTGGGCCTTTCTCTCGATGAGGTGACCGAGCTCTTCGAGCAGAACGTAAAGCGATTGGAAGAGAATTGCAATAGGAAGCAGGAGGGTTCTGATGAGCCGGCGAAACAGCAAAAAGCAGGAGCAAGCATCGTCTGCATGCCCTCCACCACAGGCTATGCCGAACAACGCTCACTTGGAAACGGAGCTTAGGCGAACCTCGCGAAACGGGGCGGTGGTCTTCACCATCGTCGTTTTCCTGCTCGCCGTTACCATCGTGCTTGTCCTTTGGCAGGTGATCGCTCGGCAGATAAGCGTTTGGGCGCTGGTGGTGGCAGCCATAGCCGGGTTCATCGCCGCTTCATCCATCCATGTGGTCATGCAATGGGAGAAGGCCGTGGTCATGCGCCTGGGAAAGTTCAATCGCGTGGCGGGACCAGGCATCGTGTTCACCTGCCCTATCATCGAGTTTTACACCTTGCGCGTGGATCAGCGCGTGATGGCAACCTATTTCGGCGCTGAAGAAACCCTTACGAGCGACCTTGTTCCCATAAACGTCGATGCGATCATATTCTGGATGGTCTTCTCTGCCGAGAAGGCGGCAACGGAAGTTGAGAACTATGCGACCGCCGTTTCATGGATGGCCCAGGCGATGCTGCGCAAGGCCATCGGTCGTGCCACGTTAGGCGAGGTTGCCATGCGTCGTGAGCAGCTGGACGCCGAGCTCAAGGAAGACCTCGAGGACAAGCTCTCGGTTTGGGGAATCGACGTCATCGATGTGGAAGTGCGCGATATCGTGGTGCCCAAGGAGTTGCAAGAGGCCATGGCTCAGGAGGCTATAGCCGACAAGAAGCGAAATGCTCGCATGATTCTGGCCGAAGCAGAGCACGACATCTCCGAGATGCTCTGCGATGCTGCCGAAGTCTACGACGGCGACGCCGAGGCCATGCGCTTGCGCACCATGCACCTTGCCTACGAGAGCGTGGAGGCCTCGGGTGGTACGCTGGTTATTCCGAGCGCGTTCAGCGAGGGGTTCATAGACGGCGAGAAAGCCGCCGAGCCCGCCTACAAGGTGATAAAGAACAGGGAGCATCACGAAGGCTAGATTGCTCGGTCGGGTCACTCTTCCAACATATCTGTCATACGTTGACATACTAACCAAAGTATGACAAAATATGACAAGAAACTGGGCTGCTAAGCCCACAAGGGGAGGGGAATCTTGAAGGTGCCACAGGATGGCGTCTTTCGTGTGCCCGAATTTGGCTTCCTTTGGGTTTCCCAAGTGCATTCTTGCAAGAGGATGGAGGAGGGACCATGTCGGAATACGCAAGGGGCAAGACAGGTTTGACCCGCCGCACTTTCCTGAAGACATCAGCAGTCACCGTTGGTGCTGCTGCATGCTTGGGAAGCGCAATGCCTTTGACGGCTTTGGCGGAAACAGGTGGTGCCGCGGCGGCAGGAGCCGCCAATGCAGCCGAAGAAGTCTATCGCGGCGTTTGCCGGCCGAACTGCTTCGGATTTTGCCACCTGAACGTGCACGTTCATGACGGCAAGGTGATGAAGACCACGCGTGCTCCGTACAACGAGTCGTGCTACGACCGCATCTGCCAACGCGGCCTTTCCCATGTTCAGCGAATCTACGACCCCAAGCGCCTGCAGTACCCTATGCGCCGCGCCAATGGGACCGAGCGCGGAGCTGGCCAATGGGAGCGCATCACCTGGGATGAAGCGCTCGATGAGATTGGCGGCAAAATCAAGGAGATCCAATCCGAGTACGGCGAGAGCGCTGTGGCGTTCCTTACCGCATCGGGCAACCAGGCCGCAGGTGTAACCGGCGCTTATGGTCGTTTGAGTGCTCTTCTAAATGCCAGCAGCATTGGGCCGTGCTTGGACATGGGCAGCTTCTACGGCATGCAGGCAGCAGCAGGGCTGCACACTACCCAGCAGCTGGGCATGATGATGTGGAACGGCAACGAGCCCACCGATGCCAAGAACGCGAAGACCATCGTGGTGTGGGGTGCGAACGTCACCGATGCGCAAATCCAGAACTGGCACCTCATCAAAGAGGCCATCGAGAGTGGCGTGAAGCTGGTAGTAATCGATCCCACCTTCACTATGATTGCCTCGCATGCGAACAAGTGGATCTCCATCCGCCCAGGCACCGACACGCTGCTGAAATTCGCGCTCATGCGCTTGGTCATCGAGAACGAGGCGCAAGATGACGAGTATCTCATGCAACACACCGTGGGCCCCTACCTGGTTCGAAGCGACAACGGCAAGTTCCTGCGTCGCAGCGATACGGGAGTGGCACCAACCGATACCGGTCAGGTGAACGCCACCACGCAGCAGCCCATCATGCTTGACCCGCCCATGGTGCTGCAAGGCGGCGCTCTGACACCCGACATCGAAGCACCTACGCCCGAGCTGGAAGCCACCTACGACTTCAACGGCATTCCCTGCGAGACCGCTTACTCGCTGCTGAAGAAGAAGATCTTCGAGTACGACATCGACGAGGTCTCCGAGCTCACCGAAATACCGGTCGAGGACATCGAAGAGCTTGCGGACATCTGCATGGACACGCCGGTCTACCACTACGAGGGGTACGGCCCGCAGGCCTACAACAATGGCGGCCAGACCACCGTGGCTGGCCTCACGCTCTGCGCGCTCCAGGGCAACTTGGGCAAGCCGGGCGCTTCCTATGGCGCATTTTGGGGCTTTGGCTTGGCGAATGTCCTGGGAGACCCAACCTACACGGCGCCGACAGGCCCAAGCACGGGCTTTTCGATTGCCAGCGTGGACTTCAAGAACGTGGTGGAGCAGAAGAAGTTCCAGGGCAAGGATGCCAACATCAAGTTCCTGTGGGTCTATTCCGCCAACCCTCTGAACACGCATACCGACACCAAGGCATGGACGGAGACCATCATCCCTGCCATGGATTACGTCGTGGTGGCGGATTCAGCGCTCACCGACACGGCTGCCTATGCCGACATGGTGCTGCCGATTGCCCAGTGGTTCGAGCTAGAGGAAGTTGGAAATGCGGGGCAAACCTGCTCGCTCAACTACAACGAGAAGGCTATCGAGCCGCCCTACGAGGCCAAGTCGGACTTCGACATCGTGACGGAACTCGCGCCGCGCCTTGGTCTTGATAGCTACTTCACCATGACGAACGAGGAAGCGCTCGATGCCATGTTCGGCGGCCCGCTGCTGACGATGATGGGTTCGTCTATGAAGGACCTTCGCGAGAAGAAACAGGTCCGCTTCATCCCAGGGAGTGCCGAGGAGAAGCCCTATATCGCCTATGAGGGCGGCGTGTTTGGAACGCCGACAGGTCGCTTCGAGTTCTATCGCGAGAACCCGCAGCCTCGCACGCCAACCACCATCACTCCGACCGAGGAAGAAGTCGAGCGCGAGCACTTGCCCTACTTCGTGCCGCCCCTGGAGGCGTGGCCCGAGAACCCGCTTTACGAAGAGTATCCGCTGGTGCTGATGAGCGAGCGTCCGCGCTACCGCGTGCATTCGCAATGGTTCTCCACCCCGCTTCTGCGCGAGATCGACCCCGAGCCCATCGTGAAGATTAATCCCGTGGATGCAAAGGCGCGCGGCATCGAGGACCAAAGCTACGTGGAGGCGTTCAACCAGCGCGGCGCGGCAGTGGCGAAGGCCATCTATTCGGAAGGCGTTCGCCCGGGCACGCTGGTCTATCCCAAGGGTTGGCAGCTCGACCAGCACAAGGGCGGCGGATGGTCGCTCTTGAGCTCCACCGAATTCGACGTATGGATCGTCAACAACAACTTCATGGACGTGCTTTGCGATATTCGCCCGTGGGATGGAAAGGAGAAATAATGACTCGCTATGGTTTCGTCATAGATACGAAGAATTGCATCGCCTGCCATTCCTGCGCCGTGGCTTGCAAAGTGGAGAACAACTTGCCCGACGAGGTTTGGTGGAATCGCATCCTTACCGATGGCGGCCAGAACATGGACACGCCTTCGGGAACGTTTCCCGACTTGTCGATCATGACCATCCCGCTGCAATGCCAGCATTGCGAGAATCCGGCATGTGTGAAGGTATGCCCGGTGGGAGCAACCTACAAGGACCCCGATACCGGCGTGGTTCGCCAAGACTACGAGAAATGCATCGGTTGCCGCATGTGCATCAGCGCTTGCCCCTACACGGGCGTTCGCAGCTTCAACTGGGACGAGCCGAAGTACGCCATCGGCCAGCCCATGGGCGCGCTCGACATCCCGGTTCATCAGAAGCACGTGGTGGAGAAGTGCACGATGTGCTGGCACCGCCTGGCGAAGGGCGAGCAGCCTGCTTGCATCGAGCCTTGCCCTGCGCGCATTCGCCATTGGGGCGACTTCGACGATCCCGATTCCGAGGTATCGAAGCTCATCCGCGAGAATGGCTACAACCAACTGTTGCCCGACGAAGGCACCAAGCCCAACGTGTACTTCTTGGTCTAGCCGCAACCGTAAGGAGAAGAAATCATGACAGATACAACTTCTGCGGCTGTGGCCGCTGGCACGGATGTGCCAACCAAAAACAAGGCGAGGGAACCTCAGTCCTCGAAAGCCCGCTATAACTCCAAGGGCGTGAAGATCGGCATCGGGATATGCGCCGTGCTCACCGTTCTGGGCATCGTGCTGTGGATCGTGCAGCTGATGGGCGGCATGATACAAACCAACATGAGGAACCTCGACAGCTGGGGTCTCTACATCACGCTGTTCATGTTCTTCGTAGGCCTTTCCGCTGGAGGCCTTATCATCTCCTCGGTGCCGAAGGCGTTCGGCATGAAGGGCTTCGGCGGCATCTCGAAGGTGGCAGTATGCACGTCCATCGCATGCACGGTGGCAGCCATCGGATTCGTGGTGGTCGACCTCGGGCAGCCAGCGCGCCTGTGGGAGCTCTTCGCGTTCTCGAACTTGGGCAGTCCCCTGATGTGGGACATCATCGTGCTCACCGTTTACCTCATCTTGTCCTGCATATACCTGTGGGCGCAGATCAAGAACGAGAAGGGCGGCATGTCGGGCAACGCGCTGCGCGTGCTGGCAGTGGTCTCCCTGATATGCGCCGTGCTGGTGCACTCGGTGACTGCTTGGATCTTCGGCTTGCAGCAAAGCCGCGAGATGTGGCACACCGCCCTGCTGGGGCCGTGGTTCGTGAGCTCGGCTCTGGTGTGTGGCACCGCGCTGGTGCTCTGTGTGGTGATGGCGCTGCGCAAGAGCGGGTACTTGGACATCGCGCAAGATCACATCGTGAAGCTTGCCAAATGGTTGGGCGCCTTCGTGTGCGTCGACCTGTACTTCTTCGCATGCGACCTGCTCACTGAGGTATTCCCGGCCGCATCTGGCGCCGACATCGTTACCATGCTGGTTGCCGGGCAGCTTGCGCCCTTCTTCTGGATCGAGATCATCGCGAGCGTTATCTGCATCGTCGTATGCTTCGCGCCGAAGATGCGCACCAACACCTGGATCGTGGTGGCAGCGGTGCTTGCGATTATTGCTATTCTGTGCAAGCGCATCCAGCTGCTGGTTGGCGGTTTCCAGATTCCGAACATCGACTATCCTGCAGTCATGACTCCCTTTACCATCACGAATTGGGAGGGCAACCTCTCGCAGGCCTACGCGGGAATGGTCTATTGGCCCACTCCGCTCGAGTTCGGCGTTGCCTTGGGCGTGATTGGACTGGCCGGATTGATCTTCTTCATGGGCCTCAAGTACTTGCCGCTCAAGCCGCAATCAGACGACTAGCGCATTCGAAGTCGGGCAGGCTGGTCCGAAGACTGGCCGCCCGCCTTGCTTCAGATCGAATGCGATTCTCCCTCTGTAGCATCCGGCAGCTGCCCTGCGAACCTCTGGCTGCCGGATGCACCTTCGCTGGATAGAAAGGCGCTTCATGAAAAAGGCGCTCATCACCATAGCCGTGTTCGTAGCCTTCGGCTTGGCGATTTACGGCATTGGCGTCGTGGCCGACCCGGCAACGGGCTTTCAGGCCATCACGGACGATTCTCCCTGCCCAGTCACCGGCTGCGCTTCGGGGGAGTGCCACGGATTCGAGAGCATACCCGAGCCAGATGGTGTTCATGAGATGACCTGCCCCGAGGTCAGCTGCTCATCGACGGAATGCCATGCCTGGGATACGCTCATGGGACGCTACCGCCAGGCTTCCGATGCTAGCCTGAACGTTTGGATACTCATGCCCACCGTTCTGATGGTGGGGCTCATCGTTTTGGTGAACTTCCTCTCCAAGGACAAGAGGAAGCGGCCTACTTCGGGCAATGCAGCCGACCAAGCTTGCGACAGTGCGGATTTCCCGGATGCAAGCGCTGCGGGAAAGGGGGAGTCGCATGAGTAAGCGCATCATCGTGATAGATGTCATCGTCTTGGTTGCGTACATTCTCTCCGCATTCCCTGCCATCACGGGCGTGCCTGCTCATGAATGGATAAGCATCGTGGGCACGGTTATCCTCTTGGTGCATTGCGCTGCTAGGGGAATCATCGCCGTGCGTTCCAGCAGGTCGCCGAAGAGCGCGCTGCCTGCACGCCAACCGCTCGATGCAGGAGTTTCTCCCACGCCGCAGATCGGGCAAGCGGGTCGTGCATGGCGCACCATCTTGAACGTGCTCATAACCGGGGCACTTGCCATCTGCTTCGTTTCGGGCATCATGGTGTCGGGAACGGTTCTGCCGGCCTTTGGCATCTTCGCTACCGGCTATTATTTCTGGGATCCTCTCCATGCGATTTCGGCCAAGGTGCTCTTGGCGCTGCTTCTTATTCATGTGGTGATCAACATTCCTGTTATCCTGGCGCTTGTCAGAAGGAGACGCGAGGCAAGAAGGAGCAAGTAGTGGCTACGATCGATGCGACTGTCTGGCAATTGCGTGCTGCGATGTGCGAGCTTCTGGCGCTGGGGTTTCGCCATCCTACCAAAGAACTCGCACAGGTGGTTGGAAGCGGCGAGTGGTTCGAGGCTGGCGAGGAAATAGCGCAAGCCTTGGGCATGGAGTGGTTGGCCGATGTGGAGGATTTCGAGTACGTCGGCGAGGAGGACTTGGAGGATTTTCTTCACGACCTGCGCAAGGATGCAACGCGGCTTTTTGTCGGCTTGCCCGAGCCTGTGGTGTCTCCCTACGAGGGGGTTTGGCGCGCTGGCGATGATGGGGTGCAACCGCTTCTCTTCGTGAATCCTCATTCTTTGGAGGTGGAGAGCTTCTGTCGGTCATGCGGACTCGATAGGCCTGAAGGCACGAACGAGCCGCTCGACCATGTGGCCACCGAGCTGGAGCTTCTGGAATACTTGGCACTCCGAGCGGCGCAAGATGCCGTTGAGGAGCAGCGTGAGGAAGAGACGCGCGCCTCGGCGGCGTCGGCGTGCAACGCGGTTTCCCAAATGGTGGGAAGCGGGGTGGCAGCCGATGCCGTTGCCAATGCTGTGGCAAGCGTGGTCAACAACTTCTATCAAAGCCAGGGATTGGCTCAGATGGATGGTTCTGTCGACTCGCAGACATCCGATGAGGATGCTTCGGTCGAAGCAGATGCTGTAGACGAAGCAGCTGGGGCATCTGAGGCAGAACCGGCTGAGGCGACAGGGGAGGCGCAGTTCGACGCTGATGACGCTGATGACGCTGATGACGCCCTGCCGCGCATTCCCTCGAAGGACCTTCCCGGTGGGTCTGCCGCTGCCGCATTCGATGACTTCCTTAGCGAGCATGCGCTGACATGGATTCCGCGCTTTGCGCAAGCCACTGCCAAGGAAACCTCGCTTGCATTCTATCGGCAAGCTTCGAACTTGCTTGCAACCGTCATGAATGAATGGACTGCCTAGTAGAACGTTTCACAACGGGAACAACGGGAACAACGGGAACGTAGCCTAATGCCCGTTATCTGCAAGCGACTCCTTGATGTTTCGCCCTTCGCCCCTCAGCATTGCCGGTTTCTCAAGGCACACTTTGAGTTATGGCCCTGAAAGTATGCTGGTATTTGGGGAAACCATACTCTCGAGCCCGAATATGCCTGCAATTCATCCAATTTTCTCCAGAATTTGATTCGATAAGGTGCCAATGGCACTGAAATCGCGCAATTACTACAAGTCTTTCGGGGAAGGGGGAAACATGTCGAAAGATGAGCACAGTACTTCAAAGAGAAGCATCGCTTGCTGCCGCTCGACACGCCTCCCTACTACGGCGTGCGCACCGGTGCATGGTTCCTGGCAACGCTCGATGGCATCACTATCGACACGAACATGCATCCCTGTGACGAGAACGGCGATCCCATTCAGGGCATCTACCTGACCGGCAACGACTCAGGCGGCTTCTTCTCGGTGAGCTATCCGAATCTGATGACCGGCCTTGCCTGCGGGCGCACGATGACGTTCGGCCGTCGTGCGGGCATGCTGGCTGCGACTGGCCAGGCGTAGGCCCTCTCGAGTCTTTCATAGCTCTCTAGCAAACAGCGACCCCGGCACCTTTGTGGTGCCGGGGTCCATGAAGAGGGAGGGAAGGGCAAGTTCTCTCGCTTCGCGGCGTGCGCTCGTGCACTAGCGCACCAGCGCGCAAGCGCGCGATTTACTTGTTCAGCGATTCCAGCTCCTTCACGAGCTTCTCCGACTCATCGTGGGTTATCCATCCTTCAGGGATGTCGGCATCATCGTGGCATTCGCTGCATGCATTAATGGATGCCCGGTGAGCCTTGTGGCAATCGGAGCAGCTGCGCTCGCCGTGCTGCGCCTGATGAGGGTTGCGCTCGAAGTCGGCCGTTGCTTCCTTCAGCTGGTCGCGCGTCATGTTGTGGCAGCTCTCGTTCAGGCAGAATTGGTCGGGTTCTATCCCGCGTGCAGCTACGAGCTCTTCCAAGCTCTTCTCGGGAACCACCATCTGCCCGGTTTGCGTCTCCAGCACCTCGTAGTTACCGGTAATCCAATGCATGCCCTCGCTCACCTGCTCGCCTAAGGTGGGAACATGGCAGCTCAGGCAGGTATCGCCGTTCTCTTCGCGGTGCACGGGGGCCATCATCGCGCTGCAGTCCGATACGTCGTTGCCCCATTTGTCGATGCCCTGCTCGTTCACGGGCGCCTCGTAGGTGGGCAGGTATGGATCCATGGGCGTGTGGCAGATGGCGTTGCAGAAGCTTGGCTGTTCGTGCCATACGAGAAACCCTATGCCTGCCACTACGATTACGGCAGCTATCACCCCAACTACTGTGAGCGTCTTCTTGCGGCTGCGCGGCTTCTTCGCCTTGGGCGCCTTGGAGCCTTTCTCGCCTGCCGTGTGGGCAGCCTCGTTGGAGGCTGCTTCGGTTTCCACGTGCTGCTCCGCTGCTGCTTCAGGCATGGGAGCCTTTTTCTCGTTCTTGGTCATAAGCTCACCTAACGTACTCGATGCCCATCTAGCCCAGGAACTTCGCGACAGCTTTGCCGCACTCGCGGCCGAGCACCATGGCGAAGCCCAGCGACACGCCCGGAATGGGCGTCACGTACTCGGTACCGAAGCGGCGGCCGCAGTCGTTGCCCGACATGTACAGGCCGGGAATCGGTTCGTAGTTCTCGTCGAGGGCGTTTTGGTCGCCATCGGTGATGATGCCGCCCATGGTAACCATGGTCTCGCCGAGCACCGGCTCGAACTTCACGGCATAGAAGGGAGCCTCGCGAACGGGGAACAGCACCTCGGAGGCACGGCCGAATTCCTCGTCCACGCCGTTGTCGCAGTAGCTGTTCCAGCGCGTCATCTGCGCGATGAACTCATCGGCAGCATCGCCCTTAAGGCCAATCTGGGCAGCCAGGCCTTCCAAGGTGTCGTCTGCGATGTAGTCGGCACCTTGCATGGGGCCGCCGGGACCACCCTGCTGCTCGTCGCCCTCGGGCTCCTCGTAGGTGCCCTTGAACTTCGCATAGGCCTTGTCGAGCGACTCGCGCAGCGACTGGATGTTCTCGTCGGATGCCGTGAAGCCAGCATGCTGGGGAAGCGTGTACTGGCGATACTCGGTGAAGTTGTTGTCCACGATGGCGAATTTGTTCTGGCGGCTCATGAACGTGGTCTGGTATCCGCGCTGCTCGGAAGTGGGGTAGTACTCGTTGCAGAAGCGCTTGCCGTTCTCGTCCACCCACACTGCCTGGGGCAGGCAGTTCATCTTGCCGGGAACGGAAAGCCCCTTCATGTTCATGCCAGGAATCGGGGTGGTTTCCAGGTGCGCGCCAGCCCAGTAGGCCATCTGCACGCCGCGACCGTCGTTGGCCGACATCGACGACAGCTTCTCGCCTTCAACGAGCGCTTGCTGCATGTCGGGCATGAAGTAGGCCATCATGTCGGGGTTGCCGCCCATGCCGCCGCAGGAGATTACCACGGCGCGGCAGTTGATCTTCACCTTGCCGTCGGAGTTCGAAACCGCCAAGCCGGCCACTTTGCCGTCTTCCATGATCACGTACTCGGCCGTGGTGCCGAACAGGAATTCAGCGCCATGCTCGCGAGCAACGTCGTGATTCAGGCCAAGAATCTTGGTTTGGCCGCATTCCTGGTTGTAGAAGCTGCACACGCTGGGCCAGAACTTGATGCCCGAAAGCTCGCTCATCTGATGGGCAGTGGGCGGGAAGAATGACGTGGTCATGGTGGCCAAGTCGGCTTCGGAAAGCGGCGAGAGGTACCAGTTCGAGTTCTCCTCGGAGTGCTGTGCGAACTTCATCACCAGCGCCGGGTTGGGCATGTTCGACGTGATCTTCATGAAGTTCTGGTAGAACTCCACGGGGTCGATGTGCGGCACGCCGCGGTCTTGTAGCACCTTCGGGTTGAGCGCTGCGAACTCGTTGCCCGTTGCGGCGAACGAGTCTTCGGGCTGCTTCTCGACCGCAATCACCTTCTTGCCCTGCTCGGCAAGCTCACGGCAGGCCGTGGTTCCTGCGAAGCCCAGGCCAGCAACCACCACGTCGCAATCGATCTCCTTGTCGAACTTGGTAATCTCGGCCGGCGGCGTCATCCAGCTGGTGTCGGTGACGCCATGGACGTTGGTTGCCGTTGCGCTTCCGGATTTGCTCGAGCTGTTTGAGCTGCTGGAGCTGCTCGACTTGGAGGGGCTGCAGCCTGCCAGCCCTGTTCCCGCTGCCACCACAGCGGCGCTTGCGCCCAAGCCCAAGAAGGCGCGTCTCGACAGTTGTCCCTTTCCCTTCATGCTCTTCCTTCCTCTGCTCCCTATACTTTTGCTCTCGGTTTCCCACGCCTGCGCGCATGACGCGCGAGCGCGGGCCAAGAGCCGATAATTGATGATTGCCCGAAACGGGGGCTGTCGTGAATCGCTCATATAGGGGAGATGTGCTCAAGCGGCCCGGAAAGGGTATCGCGGAAATAGGGGATTTCAAAGAATGCCCAGCTCAAGGCGCTAAATCCAATCTTTATGCGTGACGGGAAGCTGGATATACTGGTAGAACCGTCATCAAGCGAGAGGGAGCGTTCGATGAAGGTGCCAAGCAAGCCGGGGCTTGAATTCATGTCGTTCACGGCATTCTTCGTGACGCTGATCGTCTACTCGCCCAACATGTTCGTGCTTCAGGAAGACCTCAATGCTGAGGCCTTGCTCGGTGTATTCGTTCCCTGGCTATTGGCATCGGTGCTGGTAGTGAGCATCGTGGTGGCCATCCTCTCATCGAAGGGGCTTGGCTCGCGATTTATCGGTCGGACGGCTGTTACCGCAAGTGCCGTGCTCTATATCGTGGGCTACATCGCCTTGATCGCATGCGTGCTCGCGCATGATGTTGCAGAGCCGCTTCTCGC
Organism: uncultured Eggerthellaceae bacterium; assembly: GCA_947565915.1. Lineage (GTDB taxonomy): Bacteria > Actinomycetota > Coriobacteriia > Coriobacteriales > Eggerthellaceae > UBA9715. The sequence goes on from CANOHY010000035.1 coordinate 15,027, forward strand.
AGCCATCGCCGTCGCTTTATCAGTGGGAACGGTGGGCTTGTGCATAACGTGGGGCAGCCTGTTCTCGCTTCTGGACATGCGCCAGGTGATGCTTATCCTGTCCCTGACGATAGGCATCGCCTCTGCCATGCAGCTTGTCATGCAGATGCTTCCGCCTCTTGCGCGCCTATCTCTCTTCGGCGCATTCGTGGTGCTGGGGTCGGTTCCGCTCGCGTTCCTCACGCGCAAGTTGAGCCAAGTGAAAGTAGAAGAGGTCATGGGGGCTTTGCAGGAGATGCCCCTGAGGGACACCCTTGCCCCCGGGGCAGATACCGCTGCCGTGGATGCGCGCAGGGATTCGGGAGCCAGGAGAATGGCACGCGTGATAGTGACGCCTCTCATCGGGCTTCTGGTGTTCGCTTACCTTACGGGGGTGCGGAAGTTCATCATCTTCGACTTCTTCTATGCGGAGCTCTTCGGGGCGCTGATCGCAAGTGTCATCACGCTGGTGTTCTGCTTCGTGAAGACGGGCAGGCCCCTTATTTCGCTCTACTTCCAGCTGCTGTTGCCGCTGTTCGCCCTGCTGCTTATCGTGCTAAACAGCTTCCCCGTGCACACGCTGCCCATGATAGTTGCCGCTTCTGTTTCGTACGTCTTCTTCTCGCTCGTGGCCATCTTGGCACTAGTCAGCATTTGCGGCATGGCTCATGCGCGCGAGTTCCATCCAGCATCCATCTTCTCGCTAGTGCTGGCAGCCTATGCGGTGGTGTCGATTGCGGGGGTGTACAGTGGGCGAGCGCTCTTGTTCCTCGAGAACGAAGATGGTGGCCCCATATTGCTGGTAATCAGCACGATCTACTTCGCTTTCCTCATTCTCATGCCGATAGTGTCGGGTTGGCGCCGTGAGGAGAGCGAAGACGTTAGCTCGGCGGATGCGGTGGAACCCATCGTGGCTCGCTGCGCCGTGGCAGTGAAGCGGGGCGCGCTCTCGCCGCGCGAGGCTGAGATACTTGCCTACCTGGGGCGGGGGCACAGCATCGCATTTATTGCGAAGACGCTGGTGATATCCGAGAGCACTGTGCGAACGCATGCGAAGAGCATCTATCGCAAGCTGGACGTATCGTCGAAGGAGGAGCTGCTCGACTTCATCGACAGCCTTCCCACCGACAACGGCTGAGCAAGCCAGGCGAGCCGACTCCTTCGCCAAGGCCAGCTTCTCGATTAGAGTATTCGGTAAAAACGGACAACTTGGAATATCGAGCGCCTACTGTGAATGGCGCCACACATAAGCAGTGGAGCGACCGCCTCCGATTTTCTCTATCTTGCCATCGTCTAAGAGCTTCTTGAGCACGCGCTCGATGGTTGTAACCGAGATATCAGGGCATTCCCTTGCGATATCTGATTTCTTTACAGAGCCCAATGAGCTCTCAAGATGCTTTTCTACGCGTTCGGCCTTGCTCTTAGATGCGCCGAGTAACTCCGAAACCCTGGACTCGAAATCCGCATATGCCGCTATTTCTATTCCTAGTAGATAGTTTACGAACGGAGCGTAATCTGCTTCTCCGTCGCTCCATCCTCTCGAACTCGCTGCGAGGGCTTCATAATACGAATCGCGCGTCCGATCGATCTTGTCCTCAATGCTCACGTATTTTCCTGCCAGATAACCGTTTTGATAAAGGAGAAGCAACGTCAAGAGCCGACTCATTCTTCCGTTGCCATCAGTGAAGGGATGAATGCTCACGAAATCGAAGATGAAACGCGCGATAAGGATCAAAGGATCTACGGTTTCGCTCTCTATGCCCGCAGCATAGCTTGCGCACAGCTCTTCCATCGCCCCTGGCACCGCAACTGCTGGAAGAGGCGTAAACCGTACGCGCTCTATACCCTCTGCATTACGTTCAACTATCGCGTTATCGCTGTCTTTCCAGCGTCCTGCGAAAGCATGACCTGAATAGCGATGAAGCATCGCGTGCATCTGCAGAATAACGTTTGGCGTTATACGCATATGCTCGTAGCCTTCATGGACAAGGGCCAGGACATCGCGATACCCGGCAATTTCCTGCTCGGCTTGGCTGACTGGATTGCTCTTGTTGGCCATCAAGTCATTAAGGCGCTTATCTGTGGTGCTTATGCCTTCGATTCGATTGGAGGCATCTGCTGACCTGATTTTTGCTGAAGTACAGAGTTTCTCCAGCACGTCGGGTCGCGCTTCAAGATACAAAGCTTGCTTGCCCTTATATTCGCGAAGCGTTGCAATCTTCTTCACGATATCCGGTACTAGCCATCGGTCTACTGGTTGATGATGCTATCGTTGTAGTAGAAAACGTT
>CANOHY010000036.1 GCA_947565915.1 uncultured Eggerthellaceae bacterium
GACGGTTCGCCCTGACCCCATTGGCACCCCAGTTCGCCCTGACCCCATTGGCACCTCCCCCTTGACATATGCCTTCAAGTCACGGTTAGCTAACATGATGCAAGAAGGTCGCCGTGCGGTGCACCTTTGCGCTACCATTGAGATGCCCATTGGAAAGCTTTCCAAAAGTTAGCTTCCCATCAGGCAAAACTATTGGCACGAGGTAAGGATGGCATACCATGAACCTCACTATAACCGGTCGCCAGATGTCTGTTTCCGATTCCTTGCGCGACTACGTGAACGAGAAGATCGGCAATGCTCTCAAGGTGCTCGACGTCGATCCCATCGAAGGCGAAGTAGTTCTCAGCGTGAAGCGCAACCCCGCCATCGCCAACCCTTGCCGCTGCGAGGTAACGCTGTTCGTCAAGGGGCATGTGGTGCATGTGGACGAGAGCGAATCCGACATGTACGCGGCAATCGACGTTGCTGCGGCTAAGGTGTTGCGTTCGCTGCGCAAGTACAAGACGCGCGTTCTGGAACGCCGCAAGCGCGAGGGCCGCACCGACACCGGCTCGCTGAAGGGCTTCAATCAGCAAGCCGCCGACTTGGACCTCGACGAGCTGATGGCCGAGCTCTCGGCCGACGACGACGTGGTGCGCACGAAGGTGATGGAATTCCTCCCTCAGACCGAGGAAGAGGCGCTTATCGAGATAGACCTGCTGAACCACGACTTCTACGCTTACATCGACCGCGATTCCGGAGCGTTCTGCGTGCTCTATCGCCGCAACGAAGGCGGTTATGGCCTGCTGAAGCAAGCCCTCTAAACGCCTCTATCCGTTTTCATGGCGATGCGGATGGCTCGTTTGAGCCATCCGCTTTTTTCTGCGCCGAAGCACGAAAAACAGTCGATTTTGTGACCAAGCGGAGCACTTATTGGTTAAAACAGGCTATGAGGAAAGAGCCTCTTCCGCAAGCAGCTTGCCCAAGGTTGCGAAGTCCTCGCGAAGCGCCTCCATCTTCGTGCGGTCGTAAATAGCTGCAGCCGGGTGATACATGGGAAGTACCTTGAAGCGCCCGCGCTGAATCACCTGGCCATGCAGCCGCGTTATGCCTTGCTCGGTCTTCAGGATGAAGCGTGTGGCAAAGTTGCCAAGCGTCACGATGAACTCGGGGTTTATGGTTCGCGTCTGCTCGCGCAGAAATGGCGTGCAAACCTCTATCTCCTCGGGCTTTGGGTCGCGGTTTCCCGGTGGGCGGCACTTCAATACATTGGCAATGAAGATGTCCTCGCGATTGAGACCTGCAAGTTGCAGCAGGTCGTTGAGGTTCTGCCCTGCCTTGCCCACGAACGGCTCGCCTTGCAAGTCCTCATTCTTTCCAGGCGCCTCGCCCACGATGAGCACGCGTGCCTGCGGATTACCCGACCCGAACACCACGTTCGTGCGCCCCTCATGCAGCGGGCACGCGTGGCACGCCTCCACCTCGCTTCGCAGCTCATCGAGCGACTTGACCTCATGCTCTGCCATACGCCTCTTCCCCTCCTGACAAAACTTCACATGCAAACATGCTTGCTTGGCGATGATACCCTTCGCGCTTGGCTTCGCACCCAAACGCAACGGCGAAACTGCGTTTCACCTGCGTTTGTGGGCTGCAGAAGCGCTGCTCAGGGCATCTTTGCCAAGCAAGTGCATCGGTGAGGTATCCACAAAGCGAGTTCGCGAGCGCAGCGAGTGTGTTTGAGCGACTGGGTGCCTCGCCGATGCGCTTCTGGTCTAACATGCAAGTGTTCGCAGTCTCACGTGTACACGCGTTGCAAGCGCTCGCCGAATCCGATGGTCACCTGATGGCAGATAGTGCCCATCTTCTCTGCGAGCTCGTCCACAGTTATCTCCGCCGCACCCTCGCGCCCCACGATCAGCACATGGTCGCCGATCTGCGGGTCGTAGTACGGCAGCGTGGCCATCCGCCGCATGTCAACCTCGAACATGCACTGATCCATGCAGATGTTGCCCACCTGGCGATAGTAACGTCCGTTCAAGATGACATCCATGTTGTTCGACAGCACGCGCGAAAGCCCGTCACCGTAGCCGATGGGCAGCGTGCACACCTTCACCGACCCGGGCGAACGATACGTATAGCCATACGACACGCCTTCGCTCATGGGCACCATGCGCGTGTCGGTGATGCGTGCGTGCACGCTCATGGCGGGCTGCAAGTCCACCCAGTCGCGCGTCTCGGGGCAAGGATGGAAGCCATAGAGCGAGATGCCCAAGCGCACCATGTCGTAGTGGACGTGCGGGTAACGATAGATCGCTGCCGAGTTCGCCGCATGGATGATGCCCGTGTTGAAGTTGGCGGCGCGCAAGTCGATGATGGCATCCTCGAAGCGCTTGCGCTGCCGCTCGAACTCCAGACTCTCGTGGCAATCGGAAGTGGCGAAGTGAGTGAACACGCCCTCCAGCTCGAGCGCGCGATGGAAACTGACCTGGTACATGAATTCCACCACGTCGTCGTAGTTCACGCCAATGCGGTTCATGCCCGTGTTCATAGCCAGGTGGAACGGTGCCTTCTTGCCCATCTGGTCAGCCACTTCACCATACGCTATGGCGAAATCGGGCGTGTACACCGAAGGTGTGATGTCGTGGTGCACCAGAAGCGGAATGCTGGTGGCAGGAGGTTGGGCCAAGATGAGGATAGGAGCCGTGATGCCTGCATGGCGAAGCTCGAGCGCCTCGGGAACGGTGGCCACACCCAGGCGGTCGGCGCCCGCCGCAAGCGCTGCGCGCGATACCTCGATGGCCCCATGTCCATATGCATCGGCCTTCACCACAGCCATGAGGCGCGTGCGCGAACTCAGCTGTTGGCGCGTGACGGCCACGTTATGGCGAATGGCGCCCAAATCGACTTCCGCCCAGGCCCAGCGCACGTCGGGCGCGCTACCTTCCAGAGCGCTCATGTCCAACCCGGCAAGCTGCGAACCAAGCTGCTCGAGCGACGTGCCCAAAGCTGCGCTGTTGTATTCAGGCTCGAACTGCTGCGCAAGCTCAGATGCGGGCGCATCCGCAGGCACAGGCACAGGCACATCCGCAGGCACAGGCGTGGTATCCATCATGGTGCGCAGGGCTGTGTCGATATCGCCCTCGTAGGGAGTCGGTTGAGCGATTGGCTCTGGCGAGTAGGGCTGTGCAGCTTGCATGGATTGCGCGAACTGCGTAGGTTGCTGTACGGGCAGTTGAGTAGAGCGCTGCACGGGCTGCCGCTCAAATCGCGCCTGCGGCTGCACAGCTCGCGATGGCTGTTGCGCAGACTGCTGTATGGGCCGTTGCACTCCCGTTTCCTGCACCGAGCGAAACCGGCTGCGCAAGAATTCGGGGATATCTGGCTCGTTCGGGCCGCCCAAACCTGCCGCGCGATCGCGATTCATCTGGCGCTGGCGCTCCATCGAGCTTCCGTACCCCGCTTGCTCCACCGCGCGCCGCGATGCCTCGCGAGCAGAGATGAACTCAGGGTCGGCCGGGAAATCCGGCATGCCGCCGAAAGGCGACTCATCGCTCATGGGCACCTCCTTCGCACGGTCTGTCGGATGAGCTTATGCGAGCGAGCTTCCTAATGTCCCCCGCCGGCCATCATCTTAACAGCATGGGGCAGCGCCTGCACCACGCCATCCCAGTTCTCCTGCGCAGCCTTCTTGCTGCCGGGCAGATTGATCACGATATGCCGCCCGCGCTGCATGCAGAGCGCCCGCGAGAGCATGGCATAGGGCGTGATGGCCAAGCTGTGGGCGCGCATGGCCTCGGCGATGCCCGGCACGTTGCGCTCGCACACGTCCATGGTGGCCTCGGGCGTCACATCGCGCAGCGAAAGCCCGCTTCCACCGCAGGTCAGCACGATGTCGGCATCCAGCTCGTCGCATCCGCGCACGATGCCCGCCGCAATCTGCTCGCGCTCGTCTCTCACCACGATGCGCTCCAAGCAGCGCCACCCTTGCGCTAAGATGAGCTCTTCCAGCAGCGCACCAGCTGTGTCCTCGGCATACGAGCGCGTATCCGAGCACGTCACTATCGCGAAGGTGATGGGTCTTTCCACAGCCATGGGCCCTCCTTGGTAAACAGGCGAACTCGCTTCATGCCACCGTTAGAGCAGCACTTCCTCGGGTATGTCCAGAATCACGCACTCCACCTTGCTGCCGGCTGCATGATTACCCGTGCCCTCGGGAAGCACCATGAAGCAATTCGCCTTCTGGATGGGCCCGAACAGCCCCGAGCTCTGGTTGCCCTGAGCCTGCACCACGTAGCCCCCTTGCACGTCCTTTGAAAGCCAAGCGCGCGTGAAGATGCGGCGCGGGTCCTTCTTGCGCGTGTCCTCTGCCAGCGTGGCCCACACGCGCGGGCGCTCGAAGCAGCTGAAACCCTGCATCTTGCGCAGCGCAGGGCGAATGATCATCTCGAAGCCCAGGTAGGCCGCTGCCGGATTGCCGGGTAGGCCGAACACGGGCGTGCCCTCCACCAGGCCAAACGTCTGAGCTTTGCCTGGACGCATGTTAACCGTGGTCATCAGCAAAGCGCCAGCGCTGTCCACCACATCCTTGATGAAGTCGAAGTCGCCATTGGCCGCACCGCCGGTGGTTATCACGAAATCGTATTCGCTGGCCGCGCGCACCACTTCCTCGCGCAGGTGCTCGAAATCGTCCACCGAGATGGGCAGCATAGTGGGCTGGCCGCCAGCCTCTTGCACGCATGCAGCCAGCGCCCAGCTATTCGAGTTGCGAATATGCCCACGCGTAGGCTTCTGGGCGGCATCCACCAGCTCGCTTCCCGTGGCGATCACAGCCACGCGCGGGCGCTGGTACGTGCGCGCTGAGAGCACGCCACAGCTGGCCAGGAAACCCACGCCAGCAGGATGGATCACATCGCCCGCATGCACCACCACATCGCCCACATGGGCCTCTTCGCCTGCAGGGCGCGTGTTGCTTCCCAAGCTGGTAGGCGCAGTGAAGGCCACCGTGCTTCCCACGTGGCCATCGCCTTCCACTACGTCCACAACCTCGTATTTGATCACCGAATCTGCCGCTTCGGGAAGCGGTGCGCCCGTCATGATGCGCACGCATTCGTCAGCTGCGATGCTGCCCTCGTACCAGCTTCCCGCTGGCACTTCGGCAATCACCTTCAACTGCACGGGTGCCTCGGGGCTGGCGCCTTCCACCTGCGCACAGCGAAGCGCGAAGCCGTCCATAGCCGAGTGCGCGAAGGGCGATACGTCGATGTCGCTCGTAAGATCCTCGGCAGCCACGCGACCGATCAAATCCAGGATGCCGACCTCTTCGGTCGGCATGGCGTTCACATTCTCTAAAACGAGCTTGCGCGCGTCTTCGAGCGATATCATCTGCGGAATGTCGAGCTGTGTCATTGCGATGTCCCTAGCGCTCGATGTTGTAGAACGCATCTGCTCCCGCATAGGCGGCTTGCGTATCGAGCTCTTCCTCGATGCGGAGCAGCTGGTTGTACTTGGCAATGCGGTCGCTGCGACACGGGGCGCCCGTCTTGATCTGGCCCGTGTTGCAAGCCACCGACAGATCCGCGATGGTGGTGTCCTCGGTCTCGCCCGAGCGATGCGACATCACGCACGCATAGCCATGAGTCTTCGCCAATTCGATGGCTTCCAGCGTCTCGGTCAGGCTGCCGATCTGGTTCACCTTGATCAGGATCGCGTTCGCGCAGCCCAGCTCGATGCCCTTAGCCAAGCGTTCCGTGTTGGTAACGAACAGGTCATCGCCCACCAGCTGCACGCGCTTGCCGATGCGATTGGTAAGCATCTTCCAGCCGTCCCAGTCTTCCTCGGCCATGCCATCCTCGATGGATATGATGGGAAAACGATCCACCAGCGCCTCCCAGTAATCCACCATCTCGGCACTCGTGAGCTCGCGGCCCTCGCCCGCCAGCACATAGACGCCCTTGTCGGCATCGTAGAACTCGGTGGAAGCCGGGTCCATAGCGAACATGATGTCGGTGCCGGGCTTGTAGCCTGCCGCTTCGCATGCCTTCATGATGTACTCGAGCGGCTCGTCGTTGCGCGAGAAATTGGGCGCGAAGCCTCCCTCGTCACCCACGCCGCCACCGAGGCCCGCGTCGTGCAACACGTTCTTCAAGGTGTGGTAGATTTCGGCGCACCAGCGCAGCGCCTCCGCGAACGTGCTTGCACCCACCGGCATGATCATGAACTCCTGGAAGTCCACGTTGTTGTCGGCATGAACGCCACCGTTCAGGATGTTCATCATAGGAGTGGGAAGCAAGTGCGCGCCTACGCCGCCCACGTACTTGTAGAGCGGCAGCGCAGCTTCTTCAGCAGCAGCCTTGGCTACGGCGAGCGAGGCACCCAAGATGGCATTCGCGCCGAAGCTACCCTTGTTATCGGTGCCATCCAAGGCGATCATGGCCGCATCGATGGCACGCTGGTCGTCGCTTTCCAGCCCGATGAGCTCGTCAGCGATGTCGGAGTTCACATGCTCGACCGCCTTCAGCACGCCCTTGCCCAAGTAGCGCGCCTTGTCGCCGTCGCGCAGCTCCACAGCCTCGAAGGCGCCGGTCGATGCGCCCGAAGGGACCATCGCACGCCCCATGGCCCCGCTTTCGAGCACCACTTCCACCTCAACGGTAGGATTGCCGCGCGAATCCAGAACCTCGCGACCGTGCACATCGATGATCATGCTCATATGCCCCTCCTAGAATCTCTCGAAACGAGTGATTATTATCCTGGGGCAATGATAACACTCCCTTTGATGCATGCCGCTTGCATGCGCATGCTTGGCATGGACCTCATGGCGCTCTATGGCGTTGATGGCACTAAAAGCACCAAGGGCGCTCTATGGCGAATCCGTGGGAGCGCCCTCACGAGGCCTATCGCAATGTGTCCTCGTTCGCTTGCTTCGGACCAATGGAGATCGAGCGCGTGGGGCAATGCTCCAAGCAATCAAGGCAAAGCGTGCAGTCTTGCTCGTCGCATGCGCTCGCCACGGGAGCGCTGATGTCCTCGGGGCAAACGGTTGCGCATACCTCGCAGCCCTGGTCGTGGATGCAGGTTGCCCGGCTCACGCGCACGCGCGGCAACGCCTTCAAGCGGCTGCGCGCTTTTGCCATCAATCCGAAGAAGAACCCGAGCGGACAGATTGCCGAGCACCACTTGCGCAACACGAACAGCTCGAGGGTAAGCATGACAGGAAACACGATGAGCTCCCATCCCGGCTGCCAGGTCACGAACATGCGGCTTACGGCGAACAGAGTGCCAAACACCAGCCCGATGGGGCAGAATAAGCAGAAGACCGGGAAGTGGACGATGAGCGACACCACGAGCAGCACCGCGAGCACGATGCCCTGCGCCAGCAGGTTGTTGCGCACGCGACCCGACTTAGGCGTCGCAGCATTTTCGGCTCTATTGGCAACAGCAGCCTCATGCTCATTGAAGCCGTCGGCGTCGGCGGGGCGTTCACCAAGCGAGTTCGCGAGCGAAGCGAGTGTGTCTGAGCGACTGGACGCTCCGTCGACGTCAACCCCTCCAGCGCACACGCCTGTCTGGCCTGTGAGCCCACGCGGCTTGCGCCCCCCGAAGATGTTGCGCAGCAGGCTGGTAGGGCAAACCCACGAGCAGAATACGCGCCCAAGCAAGAACACCAAGGCGAGCACCACCAGCACACCAGGCAGAAGCGCCCAGGGCACAGATCCGCTGCCCACCGCAACCTCGGCAAACCCCACCGGGCAAAGCGCACAGAACGTGCCTATGGGCACATGGGCCAGCGTGCAGGCGAGCACGACGATAAGCACAACCGCTGCCACGGCGATGCGCGCATATCTCATCCTATTCACGAGCACCCCCTTCCGCTCGCACGTATCGCATGCGCCCAAGCTCCTTCGACGTCAGCACGCCTTGCGCTTGGGCAGCCTCGCTTTGGCGGCTCACCACGTAGATGCCCTTCTCTGCAGACGAGGAATCGTAGGCGCGAAGCGAGGGCGCCGGGCAAACCTGCTCGCAGATGCCACAGCCATTGCAAAGCCCGCTTCTCACATGGGGGCGTCCGCGCTCGTCCAGGTGAATGGCGCCCTCAACCGGACACGCATCCGCGCACACCGTGCAACCCTGCCAATCCCAGGCAACGCAGGCATCGCGCACCACCTTCGCCACGCCAATGTTGCTCGCGCTCGGTACGCCCAAGCTCAGAGCACCCGTGGGGCACACCTCTACGCATTTCATGCAGAAGTCGCAATAGCCATCCTTGAACACCAGCTCCGGAGTGCCCACCGTGGGGAAATCCAAGCTGAGCGGACGCGGCTGCACCAAGTTATAGGGGCACGCCTGCACGCAGCGCTGGCAACGATCGCACTTCGAGAGCAGATCAGCCTCGCTCTCGGCACCGGGAGGGCGCAAATACACCGCTTGAGCCGAATCGCGCGCAAACGCCCCAGCCCCACCAGCTCCAACCAGAACAGCAGCAGCGCAGCCCGCTATGCAGAACTGCCGCCTACTCATATCAGCCATATGATCACACCTCTAGCAACAAGCCTCGAATCGCGCCGCGGCCAACTCGCAGCTGCGCCGCCCCAAGCCAGCTCGCTTAGCCGAGCATGTCAGCCAGCAGCTGCTCGTCTGTCCTCAACAGCCCAATTGTGAAATCGGCGAGCGCCTCGTAAAAGCCACCGGGCGCAGCCTGGCGCAAGTCGATGCAGAAGCGGTCAGCCCAATTCAGAAGATGCCCTTGCAGGAAAGAGAGCTGTTGGCGCACTGTCTGCTCGGCTGCCTCGTCCAAGCCCTCGCCCAGAAACGTCGCCGTGCGCTGGGCGAGCGTGGCCATGAAAGCGAGTTCCACGGCAATGTGGTCCTCAGGCTCGGTAAACGATGAGTCTTTCGCCAGCCTCTGCTCGCGATAGATGCGCGCCACCTGCGCATAGGCATCTTGCATCATGATGCCCCGCTCGCTTGTGTACACCGACTCGTAGGGAAAGGCATGGCGCGCCGTCAGGGGTCCCATGCCGAAGAACACGCGGTCGAAGTCCACTGCAAGCATCTCGATGTCTGCATCGTCTATCTCCGCAAGCGCGCTTTCCATGGCATCAAGCGAGCGCGCGAGCTGCGCATCACTGCTCTCGAAGGCGAATCCTGCAGACAGGTCGGCTGCGAGCGCGCGGTCGACCTCGCGCTCGTAGCAGCGCGAGAGCATCAAATACACGTTCGCGCGGCTCTCCATCAACTCCCTCATGGCAACCGCCTCGTCGCTGAGTTGCTTGTCCATAGCATCCTCCTTCGAAGCGGGTCGCCAAGACGACGTCCCGGCGACCCATCCTCGCTAGTAGATCAACTGCTCGACCGAAGTGGCCACGACGTACATGATCACGCGCAGCACCACGCTGCCGATCACCAAGCACGCGAGCGCAACCCAAAGCGAGCTTGCAATAGACAGCTTCGAAGAGCTTGCAGCTGCCCCATCGCCCGACACCTCGCTGGAAGCCGAAGCCGTAGCGCCCTTGGCATTCGCATCAACGTCCTTGCGACCCAGCAGGTACAACACGATGGGCGCGATGATGCCCACGATCACCACGCACAGCCAGAACATCACGGACAGGTCACCCGCCGCCAAGCGCCCCAGCGAGCGCGACGCATCGCCATGCGGAGCGACGGCAATCCAAATGATATATATCAGCATGGTGGCAACCGAGCAGATGATGCCGATTCCCGCCAATTTGAATGCGAAGGGGCGATCGACCGCGTCGCCCTTCATGTACACGAAGGCTGCGCTGAGCACAAAGCCCATGCCTAAGCCCGTGCCCAGGAACATGAGCGGTAGCGCGAAGCTATCCCATGCCGGGCGCGCTGGCATCAGATACGAAGCGCCCGCGATGAGCGGCAGCGCGACACCACCGATGAGCCCCAATACACCGAACACCTTAGTGGGGCCAGGGAAGTCCTTGCGCGAGAGGACCATATACACCAACGTGACCACGAACAGGTACCCCACGCCGAAAAGCTCGCGCGAAAGGCCAGAGCCCATGTTACCCAGGATGTAGAGCGCACGGTCGGGATGCCCCAGATGGAAGGCAGATGCGATGCCGCCAACCACCAGCAGCACGAGCGCCACCAGGGCAAGCGGGAAGCGCACCTTCTTGAACGCTCCCTTCAACTCGCCTATTCCAAGGAACACCATGATTCCCGAGGCGCAGCCCAAAAGCACGCTGAAGATCAGAAGAGGCCATTGAATCGCCATGGCTTACTCACCGCCCTTCCACTCGAACTTGTCCAACCCATACGTCACCGAGGGCTTGTTGCCCACGTCGGTAAGCTTGTGCGTGGTCTTGCGCGCAATCAGCTTGGAGATATCGCTTTCCGGGTCATCCAAATCGCCGAATACGCGCGCTTGGCCGGGGCAGTGCCGCACGCAGGCCGGCACCTTGTCGTCGTCGACCAGATGCGCGCACAAGGTGCACTTCTCGATGACGCCCTTGTCCTTCGAGGCATCGTAGGTGCGCACGCCATAAGGGCATGCCATCACGCAGTATTGGCAGCCGATGCATTTCGAGTGGTCCACCAGCACGATGCCATCCTCGCGCTTGTAGCTGGCACCCGTGGGGCACACGCTTACGCACTGCGGATTCTCGCAATGCTGGCAGGCCACGGGCAGGTAATACATCTCAAGGTCGGGATAGGTGCCCGATGGCCCCACGGTGAGCACCTTGCTGTAGAAGGTGCCAAGGCCCACGTTGTTCTCCTGCTTGCAAACCACCGCGCAGGAGTGGCAGCCGATGCAGCTGTCAAGGTCTATGGCCATACTATAGTGAGTCATGGCTACTTCCCTCCTTTATTGGGCATGTTCACGCCGCTTTCCTGGCCGTCGCTTGCAAGCTGCTCGCGGGTCAGCGGCAAGAAGATGCGCAGGTCCTCCGACGTCATGCAAATGTTGTCGGGCGCGCCTTCCTTGGCCACGTACACCTTGCACAGGCCACCGTAGTTGTCGGTGCCCACGGCTGGGTCGTAGGGGCCGTCGTTCTCGAACAGGATGTTGCAGTTTGCATCAAGCGCGCCATGCAGGTCGTCGGTAGCTGCACGCTCGGGGAACCACCAGTCGTGCTCCACATGGATGGTGTCGGGCTTGATGGCGTTGGTCAGGTTCGCACGCTGACGGATGCGGTCGACGTACGTCTCGATCCAGCACCAGTCATCTTGCTTGATGCCCAGCTTCTCGGCCGTCTCGGGATTGATGTCCATGGTGGGGAACATGTGCACCTCGCGCATCCAGGGAGAGTTGCGGTACTCCGTGTGGAAGAACGCATGGCTGCGCCCGCCGGTGATCAGCGTGAATGGATATTCCTCCAGCAAGTCCTCGCGCGATACCTTGGTGATGGGCGGCTCGATGTACATGGGAAGCGGACCATTGCCATACAGCAGAAGATCCTCGCTCCATAGCTCCATCTTGCCGTTGTCGGATTGCGGATGCGCCGGTATCTTCGTGCCGTCGGGAAGCGTGGTTCCTGGGAAGCGATAGACCGAGCCCATCTTGTTGCCGCGATACATCGTGTTGAACCCAGGCTTGAAGTCGCTCGTCTTGCGCATGAAGCCGGTTTCGTACTTGGGAGCATGGCGCACGGTTGCCATCTCCACGCCGGTCACGCTGATGCGGTTGCGGAAATCCTCGAAGCTGGCGCACGACAGCTGGGGTGGCAGGGTGTCGGGGCCCTTCACCATGTAATCGAAGAACTCGTACTTGTCCTTCCAATACATGTCCACGTCCATGTACTTCGCGAACTCGAAGCAGATGTCCATGTCGTCTTTCGCCTCGCCCAGCGGCTTGTGGAAGGGCTGGCGGATGAGGTAGGTGTGGCTAGTGGGGTAGCCATGGCCCGAATGCGCCCACTCCACGCGGTCGACCTCGTTAGGATGCGCTGCAGGCAGGATGATGTCGGCCATCTCGCCAGAAGGAGTCATGAAGATGTCCACGTTCACGAAAAAGTCGAGGTTCTTGAAGCCCTCGATGATCTCCTTGCCGTCCTCGATGGAAAGTATGGGCTCGGAGGTCTGCTGCCAGTAGCCGTGAATCTGGAAGGGATCGCCTTGCGCCATGGCCTTCGTGGTCACCGCGCCGAAGCCACCCTGCTGGCCATAGATCACTTGGCCACCGGAGTTCTGCGTGACCTCGCGCAACTCGCCGGTAGCGTCATCGGCCTGCAAGATGGTTTGGTATCCCGTGTTCTGGCACACCGACAGCTTTTTGATGTTCATGGCCGTCTGCTTGCGGCGCGCGCCCATGCGGCCAGCCTTGTTGGGCACCACGTCGAACATGAACGAGTCGTATCCGGTAGCTGGTTCGCGACCGATGTTCTGGCCACCCTTGCTATCGAAGTTGCCTGCCAGCGCCATCATGATGGTGAATGCCTGAGAGATGCCCGAGGTGTTCACCGAGAACTCCACCTTCTGACCGCGCGTGAAGCACGCGTGCGGGCTGGCATCGATATAGGTCTGGATAGCCTTGGCAATGCGGTCGGCGTCCACTTCGCAGAACTCAGCCGCGCGCTCGATTGTCCAGGGAGTCACATGCTCCACCAGGATATCCCACGATGTGCGATAGGTCTTGCCGTTTATCTCGCGGCCCTTGCCATCGGGCGTGGTGAGCGCCGGCTTCGCATCTTCCACGATGTTGCCGCTCGCATCGAGCCACTGGAAGGCTTTCGGGCCGCCCACGCCTGCCGTGTTCTGCCAGTCGCCCGACCAGAAGATCAGCTGGTCGTGCGCTTCATCCCATGCAGCGTAGAGCTCCTCGTTGCCGCCTTCTTCCATCGTGGACTGGCGCAGCTGGTAGCCCGTGCCATTGCCCTGTTCGTCCTTCTCGTCGATGAAGAAGGGAGCATTGGTCCAATAGCGCGCGAAATCGGTTGCGCACTTGTCCGAATGGATGATCTCGTTGATGAACGCGAGCACCAGGGCCATGTCGGATCCGGGGCGAATCGGCAGCCACTGGTCGGCTTTGGAAGCCGTGCAGGTGTAACGCGGATCGACGCAGATCACCTGGGCGCCGCGCTCTTGCGCCCGTTTCACGGTGAGCCAGTCGTAGTAGCCGCGACTGCGCTCTTGGCGGCACCAGATGAGGATGCAGTCGGTGTTGTTGCCATCCCAACCGGTGTACTGCGTCTCGTCGCCGTAGAGGCGCTGGCTGGTGAAGTAGCTGCCCACCCAGCACAGGTTGCCCACGCCGAACGTGGCCGTGGACCCAAGCTCCAGCCATAGCTTGTTGATGGCCTGGAATTGCAGCATGTCGCGGCCCGTGCCGTATTGATGGGCGATGGTGTGCCAGCCGTATTCCTCGCCGATCTTCGTGAACTGATCGGCGGCTTCCTGGTAGGCCTCGTCCCAGGTGATGCGCTTCCATTGTCCCGAGCCCTTTTCACCCACACGACGTTGCGGATAGCGTACGCGCGTGGGATTGTAGAGCTCTTGGGGAATGGCGAATGCGCGCCCGCAAAGCGTCCCCTCGCTGAACAGGTCCGGATTGCCCTCGATCTTGGTCAAGCGGCCGTCTTCGACCGTCCCGAACAGCGCGCAGCGGCCATAGCATTGCCGACATGCGCTCGGAATGACCTTGATGTCCTCGACAACCTCCTCAGACACCTCGGCCGCATCGTCGGCGAATGCTATCCCGGCATTGCCGAGCAGAACCGCCGAAGCCGAAGCTACGGCCCCTGCCTTGAGGAAAGTGCGACGACTCATCTTCAAAGACATGTTCCTCACCCTCTCTCTTCGTCTTCCCTTGCTCCCTCTTCTGTTGCATAGCTAGCTTATTGTTCGCTGTGCGATTGTTAGTTATGCAACTTTTGCTTAGGCGACTATAGCATAGGTAACGCTTTGGAAACAAGAGGTGGAAGGCTATTCCCTGTTCAGACGGGCAAAAAGAGTCGAAAAGCTTCTATTGAGAAGCTCCTATTGAGCAGCACTCATTGCGAAGAGCGAGCGATGAGTGAACGTACGCGAATGGGTCGGGGACGCAGGCGCTATTCGTCTTCGACGGGAGAAGCATTGATGCGCACAGCATCGAGCACCTTGAAGAATACCGCCAAGTCCTCCGGAGGAATGCCTTCGGCTATCCGATCAGCATCCGCAACGGCAACTGGCTCGACCTCCACCAGAAGGTCCTTTGCCTTCTTGGTATTGCTCACCATGTTGGTCCTGCGGTCGGTCGGATGGGGAGCACGCACGACCAAGCCTCGATCGACGAGGCGATCAATCAAGCGAGCAACAGTAGCTGGCTGTTTCTGGAGCCGCTCGGCAAGCTCGCGTTGCGTCATGGCGCCATAAGCATTCAGCTGATTGAGCGCATTCCATTGGCTGCTGGTAATGCCGAAGGGAGCAAGCGTGGCATCGAGGCTCTTCGCGAGCGCGCGATGGGCGCGATACACCTTGTAACCGATGAACTCTTCATGTCGAAGCGGCCTTGCCATACGTCATTGCACCTTTCGAATCGTTTAGGGCATAGCAAATTTACCATTATTCGAAAATGGAGACAAAGCTTTGTTTCGAATCTATTTTGCGAAAGGCTGCATGCTCTGGCTTTGCTGAACATGCAATCGCCCCCAGGAAGGTCGGTCGCATCCTGGGGGCGATGTAAAGATGCCTCCATGAAAAGGCGGTTCGGTGAATCAGACGGCTTAGCCCAGCGGGAAGCAGTTCTTGCAGGGTGTTAATCCACCTGCCTCTGCCTCCGCCTTAGTGGAATCCCAAACAATATTCCACCTGTTCAAGGAATTGCAAGTATTAATGCGGTGATAGCATTTGCTGGTCTGCGTTTGGGTGTACACGGTGTCGTTCGGGCCAAGGTCGGACGTCTTCAGCTGGCCGCCCAAGGCCACGGCCTTCCAGCCAACGCCCTCGTCTTTCCAGCCAGACTTCTGGCATTTCTCGTATTCGGACTTATCCATCGTGTAGTGATGGAAGAACTGCTTCTCGTAAGGGTTGAACAGGCGGTAGACGGCATAGTCGCCGCCCGAATAGAATGCCACATTCTCGCCCGTCCAACCTTGCTTCACGCATTTGTTGTACTCGGTCTTGTCCGTAGTGAAGTGATGATCGCCCGACCACTGGTTGTACAGGCGATAAACGGCGTCTCCCTTGGCAGGGGCAACCCAACCCACCTGCTCGTCATTCCATCCCCTGCCGATTAGGTCGTTATACTCTGCCTGGTCAGCCGTGTAGAAATGCTCGTTGCTCCACTTGTTATAGAGGCGATACACCCTAACTGTGTCGCTTGACGCAGCTTCCGTGCTCGATGCATCGTCTGCGCTCGCGGTGCCCGCAGGCTGAAACGCCAGCCAAGCCGCAAGCGCCACCATGCATGCCAGCACAACGGCAGCAATGCGCATTCCCATGTGCTTCTTGATAGACACCATGCTCTCCTCCTTCTCATGCGCAATGGTAAGAATCGTAAATGCTCCATATGAATGGCATTATGCCACGCCTCGAATGCGAATGCCCAACATGCACGACAGAACCATTCCGTGAACCTGCCAGAGATTTCGGCATGCAGCGAATCGAACTAGCGGAAGCAGTTCTTAAAGAGCGCACGCTCGCTTTGCAAAAAGCGGCCCAAAAGACTGGCTAATGGTAGCAAAGCTTACAAGGGCTGTGAGACCCAGAGACCTGAGACAACGTGCGCGTCAGTATCGTCTTCGAGTTCTTTAGAGAGGCACAGTCCTTGGTTCGATGATAAGCGTTCCCAGAGGGAGTGATATAAACGGTGTCCCCTATCACCGAAGAGCCCGATCCTGCGTTCGCGCTTCCACCAGTGCTCGGAGCGGGGCCCCAGCCCATGGCCGCTGCCGTCCACCCCACGCCTTCATCTTCCCAACCGGCCTTCTGGCACTTCTTGTATTCGCTCTCGCTCATCGTGTAATGATGGAAGAACTTTGTCTCATAAGGGTTGAACAGGCGATAGACGGGAAGGCCACTATCGCCAGCCGAGAAGAAGGCAACGTTTTCGCCCGTCCAACCTGCTTTCACGCACTTGTCGTATTCGGACTTGTCAGTAGTGAAGTGATGATCGCCCGACCACTTGTTGTAGAGTCGATATACAGCGTCTCCCGAGGCGGGGGCAACCCAGCCAACGCCCTCGTCGGTCCATCCCTTTGCCACCAAGCCCTTGTATTCGTTCTGGTCGGAAGTGTAGAAATGCTCGTTGGACCACTGGTTGTAGACGCGATACACCTTCACGTTATCGGCTGCATATGCCGCTTCAACAGGCTGAACCGCAAGCCAAGCCGCAAGCGCCACCATGCATGCCAGCACAACGGCAGCAACACGCACCGTTGCGTGCTTTCCGATAGAAACCATGTTCTCCCCTTCCTGTTTGTCATCTCTCCTTCGCCAGCCTAGCACAGGTGCTAGCGAGCGCTCATTTGCTGCCAGCTAAGATTGCGCGCTTCGCGCTCGTCCGCACACGGAACAATCTGCCCAGAGATCATTGCTTGCGACATGGGGCAGGAGAAAACGCGAAGACACACACGAGGCAATCCGCCTCAAGCGGGTCGGCCGTACGTACGCTAAGAAAAGCTAGGCTCCGTATCCGTACCAGCCGATCTTCTCATCGGTCCAGCCATTCTTGATGCACTTCTTGTATTCCGATGCGCCCATGGTGTAATGGTGATAGAACGACTGCACGTACTTATTGAACAAGCGATAGACCGGTTTGTCGCCGCCCGAATAGAATGCCACATTCTCGCC
>CANOHY010000037.1 GCA_947565915.1 uncultured Eggerthellaceae bacterium
GCTACTGTTGTGATGCACCCTCCAAAGATTTTGTAAGTCTGTACAACTTCTAGGTTCATTTTTGCACGTTCCTATATTGAAATCGGTGTTTTCGAATCGTAATCTAACGGTGTTTGGGCTTTGTGCCTGTTTTGAATGCGCCCGTAGACAGGCCCAAAGTGTAAAAAGACAAGGAGGAGGAAACTATGCAAACAAGATCTGCAGGAGCATCTTGGGCAAGCTTCATCTGCATCTTGCTGGTCGGCGTATCTTACTCGATCAGCCTGATGGCCGTGCCTATGTACATGCCGGCTTTCTTCGAGCAAATCGGCATGGACAATGCTCCCATGCTCATGTCCTACACCTCGATCTCGGGTACCATCATCGCCTTCTTCACGGCCGCGATCCAGTCTAAGATTGGCCCGAAGACGATGGTCATCCTGTCGGCACTCGTTCAATTGATTGGCGACATCATGATGCTGATCGGCGGCGGCGTTGCCGTCATGTTCGTGGGCCGCTTCATCCTGGGCCTCGGCAATGGCCTGGTTGCCACCGCTGCTCCTTCGCTGGTCCAGTGCATTTGGCGCGACCCGCAGAAGCGCGGCATTCCCACGTCTGTTTGGACCATGTGGATTGCCTTGGGCGCTATCATCATCTCGTTCCTTACTGTGCCTTTGGGTACGTGGCAGAACGCCTTCATCTTCGCTGCTATCTTCGCAGCTGTGGCCACGGTGCTTGCCATCGTCGGCATCCGCATTCCCAAGGCTGAGCAGATGGAAGTTGTGGCTGGCAATGCTGATGTGCACGTCATCGACGCCTTCAAGAGCCCTTGGGTCATCCTTTGCTTCGTCATGGTGCTCTGCTTCGCCTTTGGCTTCTCCATCTATACGACGTATGCTCCCCAGTACTTCATGCAGTACATGGGCCCCGAAGCCGGTACGTCCCTGAACGGCATGGGCAACTTCATCGGCATCGTCGCTGGTCTCATCATCGGCGTGATCTTCCGTGCCACCAAGAAGCACCCGCTGGTTCTGCTCATCGTGTTCGTTCTGGCCGTCATCGCCGCCTTCACGGCATTCATGTTCACTGATGCCATGATGATCACCGTGACCGCCGTGTTCTTCTTCTTCGTGTTCAACATCATCGTGCCCTCCGTTTTCAACAACGTGCAGTGGGCCTCTCCCGACCCCTCCGTCATCGGCGCAGCATTCGGCCTGCTGGCCATCGCCTCCAACGGCGGCGGCATCCCTGCTGCTCCGGTTGGCGCTATGCTGCTCGGTCCGGACATGAACTACTTCAACGCCATGATCCCGGGCATCGTGCTCTGCATCATCGGCCTTGTTTGCGCGATCATCTTCTTCGTTGGTCGTTCCAAGTTCGTGGCTGAGGCTTTTGCCACCCGCGCAGCTGAAGAAGCGGCCAAGGCTCCTGATGCGATGTAATCGCATCTCACTTTAGATCTGGTAGCGTAAGGCGCAGCGCTATCGCGAGAGCAGCCACCATGAAGGTGGCTGCTCTTTTTGTAGGAACATCAGAATCGCGCACGCTTTCTTAGATGAAATATCAAAGACGTGGCTTCATCGCGTTTCCTATAATCGAATAGACGGAAGCTTGCTGGAAGGAAGGAGACGAGAGCATGATAAAGCCAGGCTATGGCGCCGACAAGAGCACCTACGACAACATCGACTGGGATGGCTTCGGCGTTGGCAGCAACGTTGCCACAGTCGACGTGAAAGACGGGAAGATCCTGCGCGTGCGCAGGTTGGACTACTCGGCAGCCTACGATTTGGACAAGGATCTGAATCGGTATCGCCTCGAGCATAACGGCAAGGTGTTCGAAGAGCCGACCAAATCGCCGATTCCTCCGTTCGCATGGGCATACAAGAAGCATGCCTTTTCCAAGAACCGCATTCCCTACCCGCTGATCCGCGAGAACTTCGACCCCAACGGCGATCGCCACACCGAGCTTCGCGGCACCGACAAGTATCGTCGCATCTCCTGGGACGAGGCAGCTACCATCGTTGCCAACGAGATCCATCGGCAGTTCGAACTCTACGGCCCAGGTTCCATCCTGGTTCAGCAGGATGGCCATGGCGAGACGAAGATCGTCCACCCCTGCCATGGCTGCATGACCGGCTTGTGCGACCAGCTGGGAGGCGTTGTGGTGCAGGCCCGCCAGCCAGACAGCTGGGAAGGCTGGTACTGGGGAGCCAAGCACGTATGGGGCCAAGAGCCCCTGGGGCAAGGCCGTACGCAGAACCTCTTCTACGACATCACGAAGAACTGCAAGATGCTGCTGTACTGGGGTTGCGACAACGAGACGACCACCTGGGGATGGGTTGGCCAGATTCCCTCAATGCTCTCCTATTGGTTCACCGATTGCGGCATCGAGTCCATCGCCATCGCACCCGATCTTAACTATTCTGCAGCGGTGCATGCCGACAAGTGGATTCCCGTTTACCCCAACACCGACCTTGCGCTCCAAATGGCCATCGCCTACGTGTGGCTTACCGAAGACCTCTACGACAAGGATTACATCGAAACGCACTCCATCGGCTTCGATTGGATAAAGTACGAAGTGCTGGAAGGCGGCGCCTCGGGCATCCCGAAAACGCCCGAGTGGGCTTCGAAGCTGTGCGGCGTTCCCTCTCGCATCATCAAGAAGCTGGCGCGCAAATGGGCAGCCGAGCCCACCTCTATCGGGCACTGCAATGGCGGTTCGTACATTCGCTCGTGCTATTCGCATGAGCCTGGCCGCATGGAAGTGGTCTTGCTGGGCATGCAGGGCCTCGGCAAGCCAGGGCGCAATTACATGAAGTTCATCGAATGGAACATCTACGAGTGCCCCGACTTCAACCCCATGCCTCGCACGCAAGCTTGGCCAACGGGTTGGGGCGGATACAACGCCGCCATGCTGGAAGCCGACAACTCCCGCTTCATTCCGAAGACGCTCATTCCCGAGGGCATCCTCTGCACGCCCGAGCAGCCCATCGACTGGTATGGGCATGTGGTGTGCATGGAGCCTGCCGATGACCAAACGCTGCACTTCCAGTTCCCCGCACCAGGAGATCCCACCCTTCATATGATGTGGTCGGATACGCCTTGTTGGACCACCTGCTGGAATTGCGGCAACAAGTACATGGAGGCACTGCTTTCCCCCAGCATGGAGTTCATCTTGGTGCAGCACCCCTGGTTCGAGAACGATTGCCGCTTCGCCGACATCGTATTGCCCGTCAGCACGCGCTTCGAGGTGGACGACTGCGGCTACGACAGCTCGTCGGGCATGTTCTGCACGGTCATCAAATCCGACAAGTGCGTCGAGCCGTTCGGCGAATCTAAATCGGACTGGTTCACCGTGCAGGAGATTGCCAAGAAGCTCGAGGAGCTCTACGGCAACGAGGAGCGCTATGCGAACATCTTCGAGCGCTACACCGGTGGCCGAACGGTGGAGTCATCCATCGAGAGCATGTACAAGGCTTCGGGCATGGAGCAGTTCAAGAGCTACGAGCAGTGGCTCGAAGACGGCTACGCATCGGTGCCCCATGCCGAGGATTGGCAAGAGGACCACGCCGGCCTCTACGACTTCTACGTCGACCCCGAGAATCACCCCCTGGAAACGCCTACTGGCAAGCTGGAGTTCTACAGCACGCGCCTGGCTGAGCACTTCCCCGACGATGAGGAGCGTCGCCCCTATCCGCAATACATCGCTTCGACAGAGCGCTTCCACGAGTATCGCGAGGATCCAAAACACGACAAGTACCCCTTCCTGCTGGTCTCGAATCACCCGCGCTTCCGCATTCACGCGAACTTCGACGACAACGCCTGGCTGCGCGAGATAGAGCCCTGCAAGATCAAGGGCCCCGATGGCTATGCCTACGAGGCGGTGTGGATCAACCCGAAGGATGCCGAGCGTTTGGGCATCAAGACGGGCGACGTAGTGAAGGTGGGCAACGACCGCGGCTGGGTGCTGGGCGGCGCCTATGTGACCGAGCGCATCATGCCGGAAGTCGTGAGCCAAGACCACGGCTCACGCACCGATACCATCGAGATTGGCGTTTCCGACCGCGCCGGAGCCAACAACCTCATCGCACCCAAGGAAACCACATCGAAGAACGCTGCAGGCGAGGTCACTTCGGGCTTCTTGGTGAATGTGGAGAAGGTGGACGTGTTCGAGCTGGCCAAGCAGTATCCCGATGCATTCAACCGCACGTTCGACCCCGCCGAGGGTCCCGAGATCGAGAACTGGCTCATTTAAGGGGGAAACGAGATGAAAGTATTCGTTATCGATCAAGCGCGCTGCAATGGTTGCCATGGTTGCCAGCTTGCCTGCAAAGACGAGCACTGTGGGAACGACTGGATGCCCTACCAGAAGCCCCAACCGGAAACGGGACATTTCTGGATGAAAGTGAACCAAACCACGCATGGTCAGGTTCCCAAGGTGAAGATCGAGTACCAACCGTATATGTGCATGCAATGCGACAACCCGAAGTGCGCTATCTGCGATGCAGTCACGAAGCGCCCTGATGGCTTGGTCGCCATAGATCCCATCAAGGCAGAAGGCCGTCGCGACATCATGGAGGCCTGCCCCTACGGCGCAATCTACTGGAACGAGGAGCTCAACATCCCTCAGAAGTGCGATGGCTGCGCTCATTTGGTTGACGCGGGCGAGATTCCCCATTGCGTGGACATGTGCGTCACCGAGGCGCTGAAGTTCGGCGATGAGGAGGATTTCGCTGAAGAGATAGCGCGCGCCACGCAGATCATCCCCGAGGATGGCTGCCGTCCACGCGTGTACTACCTCAATGCACCAGGCCTCTTCATCGGCGGAGCCGTGTTCAACTCCGAGATCGACGAATGCCTTGAGGGTGCAACGGTTACGCTGACCGACCAAACGGGTGCTGCCACCACGGTGCAGTCCGACGACTGGGGCGATTTCTGGTTCCGCCACCTCGTTCCTGGAACCTATAAGGTGGAGATAGCACTCGATGGGTACGAGGGTAAGGTGATCGAGGACATCGTGCTCGACAAGAGCTTGAACCTCGGCGATTTCGACCTACCAAAAGTCGATACCACGCCCCTGATCTAGGCCCACGCGCCCTCGCACGCAAAGCGCCTCGAGAAATCGAGGCGCTTTTCTTTTGCCAACCGCTTCCAGCCGCCTATGCATGTTTTGCCAACGCGATGCATGAGCAGGCTATTTCTTGGCAGTTGCAACAAGCGCTTCGAAAGAAACCCCTTCGTCAGCGTCGACCGCCTCAACTGGATGATCTGCCAACGCTCCCGACGAGGGATCGATGGGCTCTTGGTCGCTGTAGCTCGGCCTTTCAAACCCGGCTTTCGCTAGCATCGCTTCGAAGCTGGCCTTGTCGGGAGCCGACTGAACGCTGTTCCCGATGCTGCGCGCCTGTGCTACCACCTGCGGGTTTCGCGGACGATCAGCCAGCACCGTTTGGCAGATCAGCCTCCCGCCCTGTTTCAGCACGCGGGCCATCTCGCAATATGCCGCTTGGGGGTCGATAAAGAGGTTCACAGCGCTATTAACGAACACCACATCGAAGAAATCGTCAGCAATGCCTGCAAGGTCGAGCCGCTCGGGGTAGCCAACAACGAACTCCTTGTTGCTCTTCGAAAGCCCGTTTTCGTGCCACGCACGCTCCATCTTCTGCATTGCCTCGTCGATGTAGCGCTGCGACCAATCGAGCCCGACAACGCTCCCTTGCTCTCCCACGCGCTCGGATAGCTTGAACACTCCCTTTCCGCGCCTGCATCCGATGTCGAGAACAGAAAGCCCTCGAAGGTCGTCGGGCAATATCATCTTGCAAAGGCTCGCGTGCCCGAATTCGAACTGCATGTCATCGTAGTAGTCCATCAACCGAGCAGCAGGAAGCTCCATGTTGACGTCATCGTCTAGCTCAGCGATGCTGCGCGATTCGCCCTGCGGTGCCGAGAAGATGTCCAGCTGATCAATCCTGTCGAGTAGATCCTGCTGGTGGCTATCTTGCATGAGCCCTTCGTTGTGGGCATAGTACGATTCGCTTCCAAACCGGTTCACGAACTGCGAGGTTGCCTTGCGTGCCGTGAGCTCCGTCGTGAATACGAGCATCTCCCTTTCGGAGTCGAAGGCGGACTCAAGGAAGGCGAAGGCATTCGAAAGCCGCCGCTCAACTTCGCCAACCGCCTCATCGAGCCCGCTTACGAACTCGGCGAATTGCCTGCCTGCAACGTCGAAGGCAGATGAGCCGGACGTCTCACCAGCACTGGCGCATGCATGTGCCACCTGGCGCGCGATATCCATCGAGCGGTTGAGCGCGCGCAGGTCGTCCTTCACGGCTGCACCAGACTTCGCAAGCTGATCCGCCTCCTCGCCCCACGCTTGGATTTGCGCATTCAACGCATCGGGAAGCGAGGCGCCCTCCAGCACATCATGCTTGATCTCGCGCAATACGTCGCGCACAGATATCAGAGCTCGCTCCTCGGACAGCACGCCGAGCGCCTCTTGCGAAAGGGCATCCAGAACCAAGCCGAGCAACGCCATGCGCTCATCGAACTGCGCGCCTCTCGCTCGCTCTTGCACGTCAGAGGCAGCTGTCCCTTCCAATATGGCATCGACCTGATAATCCGATTTGTACTTGTTGAAGAGGTCGTAGTAGGAAGCAAAGCGCAAGGCGATGTCCTCATCTTGCAGGAATTGTTGGAACAGGCGAAGGTCGACGGGCTTTCCCAGCGACTCGAAGAGGGTCATGACATCCGACAGATCGCTCCAGCTGCGCGCAGTTACGAAGCTCTTGCCTCCCGGCTTCGATTCGACCGAATAGAAGCTATCGTTCTTCACGTTCAGAAACGACAGGATGGCAGGATGCGTTCCCGTGCTGGTAGCATAGCTTTTCCATGCTCTGAAATCGGGTTCGACCTCTATCTTGCGCAAGCGGTCGAGGGTAACGATGTCGAAATCGTGCACGCTCTTGTTGTATTCAGGTGGGTTGCCCGCGCACACCACGACCCAATCCGGCGGCACGCTATGACGTCCAAATGTCTTGAACTGGAGAAACTGCAGCATGGAGGGATAGAGCGTCTCCGAAACGCAATTGACCTCATCGAGGAAGAGTATTCCCTGGCGCACTCCCGTATCTCTCATGCAGTCGTAGATGGAGGCGATGATCTCGCTCATGGTGTAGCGTGATGCTTCGTAGTTCAACCCATCGAACTCGCATTCGACGATAGCAGGCAAGCCAAGCGCGCTTTGTCGCGTATGATGTGTCATAGAATACGACACCAATCCAATGCCGAGCTCGCGCGCCACTTGCTCCATGATGGCCGTCTTCCCGATGCCCGGGGCTCCAAGCAAGAATAGCGGACGCTGGCGAGCAGGCGCGATAACGGGCAGGCCCAGCTCGTCTTTTTGGAGATAAGCCTCCACCGTGTCCTTGACCTGCTGCTTGGCTTCTTCGATATTCATAGCCATCCTTCCTTGAACAGCACCGTCGCGCTAGCCCCGTCCGAGCTCGCGCACCTCGTCTTCATCCAAAACCACCTTCATGGCCCAGGGTGGAACATGGGGGTTTACCATCTGCTCGTTCATGAACACGAAAGCGACATCGTATCCGGGCATAGTGCGAGGATACGTGCCCATGCCATCGGTGAAGTAGATGAGCCCTCGCAAGTCGTCGAATTTGCCGTCGGCAACCAATCCGTCGACGTAGTCGAACACAGGACGGAAGTCGGTGCCTCCAAAGCCACGCACTTCGAATGAGTCGAGGTAACGCTCAAGATCCCTCCTCGAAGTGATGACTTGGTCGTCCTGAATGCGATTATCGCATTGGATTATGTGCACGTTCACGTTAGAGGTGAACGACTCGCTCTCCTTCAGAATTCGGAATGTCTCGTCAACGAACGACCGTATGAGCTCGCCCGAGCACGATCCGGAAGTATCGAGCGCGATCGCGAAATCTCGAATCCGATTGGCATCTTGGTACTCGAGCGGCTCGACGAAGGGACGATTGCCATATTCGCTCAGTCCATAGGTATAGTAGATGTAATCGAACTCATCATCGTTAACCTTCATCTCTTCCGAGGATATCGCAAACTTGCGAAGGAAATCGGCATAATCGTACTTCGTGCGATTGACCACGGGAAGGAGCATGCGCAAGTTGCCCGCCTCGTTTCCCCTGCCCTTCGAATGCTCCTCAAGGTCAAGCTCCACCTGACGAGCTATCTCTTCCCAATCTTCCAGTGCCTGGCGCTCATCAGCGAAATCGACCCCACCGGAACGATCCCCCTCGTCAGGCTGCTCGGCATGCTGCTCGCTACCATCAGATTCCAGCGCTTCCTCTTCTTCATCGAGCGCTTGGACATCTTGGCCGCTCTCATGGCTTTGGCTCTCGCGCTTCTCTTGCTCGACATCGCCATCCACTTGCTCGTCGGGCTCCTGCGAGCCATCTTGTGCAGGCGAGTTTTCCGAGGAATCGACCCCATCAGGCGACTTGAGCTTCTTTGCAGTGTTGTCATCGCTCTTGCTCTGGTTGCTCTGGTTGCTCTGGTTGCTCTGGTCCTCTTGCCTTTTCCGGTTGCACAGCCAATCGCAATGGCTATCGCGCGCAAAGAGCTGCTCGAGCACGAACAGGTCGCCTACGGTGATATGGCCCGTTTCGCCCATCTGCTGCACCGACTTATCGAGCACAGCGGCCATCTCATCACGTGTGCCATCGCCCATGGCTTCAAAACCCTGAAGGATGGCTTTCGGTTGATGCTCAACCTTCAGAGCCGCATGCGCACCTTCAGCGTCCAACAAAGGCTGCGCACCTTGCGCGAGGACCCCATCGAACATGCGATAGAGCTTGCTCGGCAGCAGGCTGCCGCATGCCTTCTCGAGAAACCGCAGCACCTTTCGACGCGTTGTGTCGAGTTCGCTATCGAAGCGCACGTCGCACATCTCCATTGCTATGCTCTCCACCGTGATGTCGCAAGCGAGCTCCCAAGCCTGTGGGGTTTTCCCCGGCTCCTCGAACGGATGCCTAAAGATGCAATGCAACACGCTGTGAAGCAGGTCGCGCACGAGCTCATGGGGCGCCAGTCGGTAGCGCAAGATGGTCTGCAACGGATCGAAAGATACCTGCATGCCATCGGTCGCCAAGGGATGATCA
The DNA here is from genome assembly GCA_947565915.1 of uncultured Eggerthellaceae bacterium. Classification (GTDB taxonomy): domain Bacteria; phylum Actinomycetota; class Coriobacteriia; order Coriobacteriales; family Eggerthellaceae; genus UBA9715. The sequence goes on from CANOHY010000037.1 coordinate 9,120, forward strand.
AGCGAGGCTGACACGAAGGGCATCTTCCAAAGCGCCTGATCCAAGAAGCGGAATCGCATCATGAGCGCACAGCGGCAATCGGCCAGAACATCTTGACCGAGCGCCGCAATGCGCTTCCCCTCGTATGTGCCCTCATCTGACAGCATCGCAAGCTTGTCCTCTTCAAACCTGCTTCTCATAGAGAGAAGCGATCGATTACCGAAGAGCGCGAGAAGCTCTTGCGCTTCAGCTCTAGAAGATACGCCATCAAACCCGCATCTGCGATATCCGCCAGCTGCGCAAGCACGCTCTCTATATTCGCCTCGTTCAGAAAGCCAAGCTCTACCAGCCGGGCGAACCCTTCCCGGTAACCGTGTCGAGCGAACACGGCGCATGCCTCCCGCACTGTTCGTCCAAGCGTCTCGCGAAAGAGATTCTCCGCCTTCTCGGATAGGCAAATCGGGCAGGCAAGACGCTCTGCCATGATAGAGCAACGCTCGAAGGTATCGCGCGCGAAATAGGCAGCATGGTCGCTTTGAAGGTACATTCTCGCCAGGTCGATGCCATCGGAATCGAACACGTCGTAATACAGGTTGTTTCCCAAGATGGGCCGCGGAAAGCGGATGGTTGCTGCACTCTTGCCGCAAATAGGCTCGGGAAGCTCCACCACGATGGCACGCACGTGAGTTCCCGGCACCACCGCCAGTGGCCGCACCTGCCTCACGCCCTGATGCAGCACTAGCGTGCGAATTCCCTCTGCACGGGCAAGGGCGAAATCGCCAATCGACGAAACGCTCTTCGGAACGCGCGCATCGGGCATTGACCCGAAGTAGAGGATGGCATGATCGCCCTCTTGCTCTCGGCGCTCGCAAAGAAAGCCATTTTCAACGTAGTAGCGCGCGCAATCATCTTCAATCGTCGCACAGCGCAGAGTGGCATCGCAGCCTGCGCCGGTAACCAATGCTCCTTCGCCCAAGCACTCCAAACCTGCTGGCAAGCGAATAGACGTCAAGCCAGCATGGCGAAACGCATCGACTCCAATCGTCCTGACCGAATCGGGAATGGTCACTTGCTGCAGATTCGAGCATTCCGCGAACGCCCCCTTTCCGATGCGCTCCAGCCCTTCGGGCAGCACCACGCACTCGAGAGCATGCCCCTTCAAATAGGCTTTGGGCAAAATCTCGGATGTTCCAGCGCGAACCTCATGGTGCTTGGCATCGGTTGCCATGAACTCCAGCAGGCGAAGGCCTTGGCTGTGCTTCTCGTATACGCCCCCAACTCCATCGGCCAGATAATGCTGATTGGCAGAGTCTACGACCAAGCGCATAACAGCGCCTGAACTTGCCAGAGGTGTGCTCGCAACCAACCCCCGCCCAATCTCTTCCACACTTGCAGGTACCCTCAAGCCGTCAATGCTCGTGCTGGAGAAAGCTCCCTCGCCGATGTGCGTTAGCCCCTCGTTGAGCGTTGCACTTCGAAGCTCACGGCACTGGAAGAAAGCCTTTTCGCCTATGGTTCGCAAGCGAGGCGGTGCTTCAAAGCGCGCAAGCCTCGTGCACGCGAAGGCGAATGGCTCAATGGCCTCCAGGGAATCGGGAAGCACCACCCGTTCGAGGCATTCCTGATACATCAGCGCCTTTCGGGCAATCACCTTGCAGCCATTCTTGACCTCAAGAATGGCTCCTTGCACCTGGGCAGACAGAAGCACAGTGCCATCTTGGCTGTAAACTGCTTCGCTTTGCGCCGCATCGCCCATGCTTACGCCCTACCTTACGCCCCTGCCCGATTCGCTTTTCCTCTGCCCCATTCTAAGGCAACGTCCATGAACCACCAGTGCCTCGGTGTCCATTGGCAGCATCCAGCAAGCCTTGGGCACGTGGCATGCAACCCGCTTGCCCGTCCATGGCTATAATGGGCTGCTGCGCCCCCAGTCCGAAAGAAGGCAAGAATCGCGCCATGAGCAAGTTCGCACTCGTACGACCGCAGAAGCATTACAACGGCATAGCCCTGCTCGTGGTGTGCGTATGCATAACCATGATCCTATGGATTGCCTACGATGCTGTTCTTCCCGCCCTGCCTGCCATTTCGGCCGATTTCGACATAGACGCCAGCGTAACCAACCTCATACTGTTCCCCTTTCTGCTAGCACAGGCATTCGGACAGCTGCTCAGTGGCACCATAAGCGACCGCTATGGGCGTCGGCCCCTTGTGCTGGCAAGCGCTGTGGTGTTCATGACCTCATCACTGGCCTGCGCGCTTTCCACCAACATCTGGGTGCTCATAGCCGTGCGCATCCCGCAAGGCTTCTTCGCTGGGTCGTACATGGTGGCGTTGCTAGCCATCGTGAACGATAGCTATCGTGGCAAGGATTTCGACCGCGGCGTCACCGTCATGCAATCGATGCCAGCCATAGGCCCTATCATCGCCCCATTCCTTGGGTCGCTCTTGCTCATGGTTGCCAATTGGCATGCCATCTTCGTCTGCCTTGCCGTGCTCGGATGCGTTGCCTTCGTTCTTACCTGCCTGATGAGCGAAACCCTTCCACCTACCGAACGCGAATGCGCCAGCCTGAGAGAGAACCTGGGAAGCATGGTCACGCTCTGCCACGAGCCAGGGTTTCTTGCAACCACGGTGGTGCTGGCGCTTATAGGCATGCCCCTTATGTCGTTTCTTGCCGTGAGCTCGTACATCTACATGGAGCAGATGCATATGAGCTATCTCTCGTACAGCATCGCCTACGCGCTCTCGTCGGTCATCGGCGTCATTTCGCCTTTGGCATACCTGCGCTTCTCGGGGCACCTGCGCGAAGGGAGCATAGCCATTGGCTGCATGGTGCTTGCATTGGCTTCGGGCGTGATGTTCCTTGCAATTGGCCCGCTCGGAGCAGTTTGGGTGTTCGTGTCCAGCGTGCCCCTCTTCTTCATGGAATCGATCTTCCGCGCCCAGGGCTTTGTTGCCCTCACCGAGAATCGAGAGCGCTCTCGCGGCGCGGCCAACTCGGTGGCCACGTTCATCTACAGCGCCATTAGCTCGGTTGGCACCGAGATTGCCAGCCTGCCTTGGCCCACTCCGCTAATCGGCGTTGGCGTCATCTTGCTCTCTTGCGCAGCAGCATCATTCGCAATATGGGGCATTCTGGCGAAGAGAGGCCATCTTCTCGCCCGCTACCGCCAATAGTGTGCAAATTACCAAAGCAAACTTGATAACCATTATTCAAATCAGAGCGAGCACGGGAGGGTCGTAGTTTTCAACCCCCGCAGGGAGCGAAGCGACCGAGGAGTGAAAGCGAAGGCCCTCCCGAGCGAGCGCAGAAGCGCAGGTAATCCCCGACTGCAAATCCGTGCTTAAGCGCTATTTGCATCGCTTGATGGCAACGAGCACCGCAAACGTGATCAGCGCAACTACGGCACCGCCTATGAAGATGAGCGACGAAGGCGTGAAGCCATCGCCCACCACTCCAAAGCCCAATCCACCCGACGAGGCACTGAGCGCCGTGCCAATCCAAGGACCAACCAGCATGGGCACCAGAACCACCATGAATATGCGCACGCCCTGGAACAGCCCCACGCGCCCAGCTGGGGTGTTGTTGCGAATCTCGGCTCCAAAGCATGCCACCGCACCGAGGTATCCGCTCAGCATCAGCACCGACCCAATGAACACGCTCACGACATCGCTCAACAGACCAAGTATGATGCATCCGGCTATGAATAGCACCAGAGGCAAGATTACCGAACGCAAGAACCCGCGCGAATCCACGCGCTTTCCGTACAGTATGGTGAACACTGCGGCGATGACTATTCCTGGAGCCATCACGAACACGTAATTCTCGCCAAGGATCTCCGGGAGCCTCAGATAGAGCACGTAATAGGGCATGAACACCTGCAAGGCGGTCGCGAACACCAAATAGGAGAGCAGTACGAGGTAGAGCATGCGATTTCCCGCTATGGCACTTGGTCTGAACCCATAGACGATCTGCGAAAGATAATGCGCATCTTCGGTTTTACCAGGAGCTGAATCGTGCATGAGCAGCAGCACGATCACGCCAAGAACCAGCACCATGCCGCCAATGAGCATGAAGAAGGGAGGGTAATCGTAGGTCACAACTCCATCGGGCCGCACGATCATGAAGAACATCGCCCCGCCGAATACCACGAGCATGGCCAAAAGGGGCATGGCCGATATGACGCCTTCCACCTTACCCCTATTCGTGTCGTCGGTGATGTCGGTCACCCAAGCGTTGAAGCAGCTGTCGTTGGCCAAGCTTCCGAAGAAGGTCATCACGCAATCGAACACGATGGTAAGCGTCACGCCAAAGGCGAGGGCTGCAGCTGTCGAGGCAGCAAGCGCTTGCGATATGTCTTGCAGGAACGCGAACACGACGATCGAAAGCCCCCAACATATGGTGCCCAAGCCCACGAACATCTTGCGCTTGCCCACCTTGTCGGACCATGCCCCCACCAGCAGCGTGGTCGCCGTGGCCGTAAGCGCCGAAGCCGACACCATGAGCGCCACGTCGGCAAGCGACGCATTGAACACATCCTGTATGAACAAATTGAAGAAGTTGTTCTCCACTGCCCAGGCCACTTGGCCAAAAAACGAGAGCAATATGATGAGCAGCCAGGTGCTCTTCGGAAGTTTTGTAGCCGCTTGTGCCATCATAGAGCAATCCCTTCGCCATGATATGCTTGAACGGGTACGGTTGAAACAGCCATCCGAGCCTGCGCAAGCGCATTGGATGAAACAGCAGAGGGCAATGCCCTCACCGATTATTCTATCAATGAAGGGTCGCCGATGATCGAACTGATCGCATACGAAGGCCTCATACGCAACCACCGCTCGCTCGCCGAGCAATTGAATGTGCCAGTCACGGGCTTCTCGCGTCGCCAGCGCGAAGAGGCGCTCATGATAGCCGCCTACGAGCAATGGGGCACGAACATGGGTCTTCATATAAACGGGCAATTCGCATGCGCCCTTCGCGACACCGACACCAACGTCACATTCGCCGTGCGCGACGTGCTCGGTGCCGAGATCCTGTTCTACTACGTGCTGCCCGATGGCCAAGCGCTCTGCTCCACCCGCATACGCGACCTACTCCAACAACCGCAGGTGCAGCGGGAGCTCAACGAGCCCCTCCTCCAGTTTTACCTGGGCTTCACCTACATTCCCGGCGAAGAGACTCTCTTCAAGGGCATCATGAAGCTCGAGCCAGGCGGCTACCTGCTGAGCACTCCCCAGCCAGCAGGCAACAATGCTTCCACAGGATCGTTCAAGACCACGCTTGGCCGTTACTGGGAGCTCTCCTTCGACCCCGACGAATCAAAGTCGCTCGATGATTGGGCGCATGCGATATCCGATGCCATGGACGCCAGCATGCATGACATCTGCGACCCAGACGAACAACCCGACAGCTTCCTCTCGGGCGGCGTGGACAGCTCGTACATGCTGGCCAAGAGCAGTGCGCACACGGGCTTTTGCGTATCCTACCAAAGCAAGGAGGCGAGCGAGGAAGCCGAGGCTCGCGAAACAGCACGCTTCCTCGAGCGAGACTTCGAAGGCATCGAGGTGACGCCCGAGCAGTTCTTCTCCACCATTGATGAATTCCTGCTTGCCTACGAGCAGCCAAGCAGCGATGCGGCAGGGCTTTCGCTCTACTGCGCCTGCAAGCAGGTACGCGAGCGCACGAAGCTCTGTTTCAGCGGCGAAGGCGCCGATGAGTTCTTCGCAGGCTATAACGGCTACCAATCACCTGAGCGCTTCGAGGGCAAAAGCGACCCCATCTACTACGGCGCCACCTGGTCCATGCGCGAGCTCGACCAAAAGCGCTACCTCAAGCGCTTTCACCCCGATTGCTCCGCGGCGAAGTTCATGCGCGAGCGCGGAGCGAAAGGGCATGCATACGACACCGTCAGCTGGATGCTCTTTGTGGACTTGCGCAGCTATTTCGAGGGAAGCATCCTGTTCAACTCCACCAAGATCGCGCAAGGAACAGGCCTCGACATACGCATGCCTTACTGCGACCTTCGCATCTTCGATATCGCGCGCCGCATGCCCTCGCGCTTCAAGGTGAGCAAGCGGGGCAACAAGCTTGCGCTGCGAAAGGCTGCCTCATGGGTTCTTCCCGAAGAGGTCGCCTACCGCAAGAAGCTCGGCTTCCCCGTACCTATAAGGGATTGGCTTGCCGATCCCGCCTACAACGCCGACATATTGCGCGCATTCGATAGCCCTGCGGCCAAAGAGCTCTTCGACCACCAGCAAATCAAGGCCCTACTGGGCATGTTCCTGGGCCAGAAGACGAATCTTTGGCACAAGCTGCGCTATGCTCGCAGCAAGGCAGGCCTCTGGCGCCGCGTTTGGTCGATATACCTGCTCATACGCTGGTACGAGCTCTTCTTCGAAGGCGAGTAGACCCATGGCCCCACAGAGCATGAAACCGGCAGCCGAGGTTGTCTCGACTGCCTATGAGAACAAGGTGATTGCCCAGCTTTCCATCGTCGGCATAGTCGGCAACATACTCTTGTCCGCTTTCAAGTTCTTCGCTGGCATCTTCGGAGCATCGAGTGCCCTGGTCTCTGATGGCGTGCATTCTCTCTCGGACGTATTCGCCACGCTCATCGCCCTCATAGGAACGAAGCTCGGACGCCGCGGGGCCGATTCGGAGCATCCCTACGGGCACGAGCGCTTCGAATGCGTTGCTTCCCTCGTACTGGGGCTCATCTTGTTCGCAACGGCGCTGGGAATCGGCTGGTCGGCCATCCAGGTAATCGTGTCGGGCAGCTATGAATATGCCGAGACGCCCCAGATGATCGCACTGATTGCCGCCGTCACTTCCATCGTGGTCAAGGAAGCCATGTTCTGGTACACGCGCCACTATGCGCTCAAGATCGGGTCGAGTGCCTTCATGGCCGATGCCTGGCATCACCGTTCGGATGCCATCTCGTCTGTTGGGGCGTTGGTGGGCGTAGGTGCCAGCATGCTGGGCTTTCCCATCATGGATAGCATTGCCAGCATCGCCATAGCCCTGCTCATCATAAAGGTGGCCTTCGACATAGTCCAAGATGCGCTCTCGAAGATGGTCGACAGCTCCGCAACACCCGAATTCGAAGAATCGCTGCGCAGCGTCGTGAGCGACATCTCAGGCGTGGTGAGAGTCGATTCCCTCACCACGCGCCAATTCGGCAATAAGGTATATGTTGATTTGGAGATTGCCGTCAACGGCGATTCTCCCCTGCGCGAAGCTCACGACATTGCCGAATCCACCGAGCATCAGCTTGAGCGGGAGTTTCCCTCCATCAAGCATGTCATGGTGCACGTAAACCCTGCTTGATCGCAATCATTGCCCCTCAAGACGCTCGGAAAATGGGGTATCATAGCCACGCATCATATCGGGTGGAGTGCAAATACGAATGTAATCGAGGGCTGAAGCAACATGCCCTCGTTTGTTCGTATGCGCATGATTGCGGAGTGAATCGTAGATGGATACTGTCCTTGCG
>CANOHY010000038.1 GCA_947565915.1 uncultured Eggerthellaceae bacterium
CAGGGAAGCGAAAAACATTCGCACGCGAATAAGGCCAAGGCGTAGAAGGAGCACCCTGCATGGAGATCCAGGTCAACTATGATTATCGCCAAGGCGATGTGGAAGAGCTTTTCGACATCGAGCAACTCGCACAACTTGTTCTAAGCGAGGAGGGTGCCAGCAACAACAGCGAGGTTGCCATCACCTTCGTTGAAAACGATGCCATTCGCAAGCTCAATGCAACGTATCGAAGCATCGATGCGCCCACCGACGTGCTCTCGTTCGAATGCGATGGCTATCAAACTGATGGTCTGGTTGCTGAAGCACCAGAGGGGATGCCCTACGAGCTCGGTGATATCTTCGTTGCCGTCGATGTGGCCGAGGGGCAAGCACCAGGTTTTGGGCTTTCGCTTGCAGAGGAGGTCAGCCTTTTGGTCGTACATGGCCTTCTGCACTTGCTTGGGCACGACCACCTGGAAGAGGCCGAAGCGCAGGAAATGGAAGCGCGCGAGGTGGCGCTGCTCACGAAGTTCTGGGGAACTCCCTTCTCGCGCAGCAGAGCGGAGGAATGATGGCCACGCCCTTCCTCAAATCGTTCGTCTATGCGGGGCGCGGCATCGCAGCAGCCTTTCGCATAGGTCGCAACTTCAAGGTGATGGTAGGTTTTGCCGTTCTTGCCATTGCACTCGGGCTGATCTTGGGAATATCGGCCATCGAATGGGCAATCATCTGCGTATGCATCGGCATGGTGCTCGGCGGCGAATGCGCGAACACAGCGATTGAGTCGGTTGTCGACCTCGCTTCGCCAGAGCTCCATGATCTTGCTGGCCGTGCCAAGGATTGTGCTGCAGGGGGCGTGCTCTTGGCCTCCATAGCGTCTCTGTTCGTTGCAGGCTTCATCTTCATTTCGAAGATCGTCGTGCTCTTCGCATAAGGTGAGTGATGGTTCATGTTCGATGAGGTCGAATCGGATTACAAATCAGGGTTCGCAACGTTCGTCGGTAGACCCAATGCTGGAAAGTCCACGCTGCTCAACGCCATCATGGGCAAGAAGATCGCCATTACCTCCAGCACTGCGCAGACAACACGCCATCGCTTCCGCGCCGTGCGCACCGACCCTGAATACCAACTGGTGATAGTTGACACCCCGGGCATCCATAAGCCACACGATGCGCTCGGCGAGGAACTCAATACGTCGGCTTTGAAAGCGCTCGAGGATGTCGACGTCATCGCAATGCTCATCGATTCATCCCAGCCTATCGGAACGGGCGATGAATGGGTGGCGCGCGAAGTGGCAAAGGCCAGTGGCTCCAAGATCCTCGTGCTTTCCAAGACGGATCTGGTCGATGATGCCGAACTCGAGCAACAAAGGCAGGCTGCCGAGAAGCTCTGCGATTGGGATTTGATCGCAACCTGCTCGGCCACTACCGGCGAGAACGTCGAAGCTGTGGTTCAAAGCATCGTGAAGTTCCTGCCAAGGGGCCCTCAATGGTTCCCGGCCGACATGGACACCGATCAACCTCTCGAGGTCATCGTTGCCGAGTTCATACGCGAGAAGGTGCTCCATGGCTTTCGAGACGAGATTCCCCACGCCGTAGGCGTGCAAACCGAGGAACTCGATTACGTCCCCAAAAAAGACCTCTACAGAATCCGCGCCATCGTGTACGTAGAGCACGAAAGCCAGAAGGGCATGCTGATTGGCAAGGGTGGCAGAGCTATCAAGCAAGTTGGCATCGAGGCGCGTGAAGACCTCGAGCGATTGCTCGGATGTAGAGTGTTTTTGGACCTATCCGTGAAAGTCAAGAAGCGCTGGCGACGTGATGCCAGCCAGATTCGCCGCTTTGGCTATGGCGAGGGCGCTTAGCGCTTGTGCAGGCGTTGGTGCAGTTCCTGAAATAAGTGCCTCCTATATGCGATAGAATGGCTGGTAGCCAGTATTAGCATCATCGCAATCCAAAAAGGGGAGTGTCTCGAGCTCTATGCTTTGCCCCAATTGTGAAACCGAGAACAACGACAGCGCGCGCCTTTGCGTCGAGTGCGGATTCCCTTTGAAGGGAGCCGTCGCGCGCGGTGCGGGTGCTGCTTCGCCTTCGCGCATGAGCTCGTCGTACCAGCGCATCCAACAGGGGAGCATCCTTGCAGAGAATGCACCTTATGATGCCCATGCTGAGCCTTCTGGAACCTCTCGCTCCGCTTTCGACAGCACCTCCATCGCGCATCAAGACAACGCTCGATCTTCAGAACCAAACCGTTCGTCGTTCGATTACGCACGCGAAGCGCACGACTTCTCTTGGGATGTTCCCGTCGACGATGAGAACCCGGCGCGCAGCCTCTTCGAGCCTACGAGCACTCCGCAGAAAGAGCAGCGACCGCATCGCCTTGCGCAGCAAGCACCTCCGCAGCCAACGCACGCTTACGAGGCGGAGGCGTCTCAAACGATAGCAATCGGGGACTTAAGCGACGACCTCGTTGCCTGCGATTATGCGCCGCATGAGTCACGCAGGGAGAGTCATGAGCGAGCTTTGACGCCTGAGGCCACGCAAGCCCCTTATTATCCGGTAGACTCCTTCGAGGCGAAGCCCTATGGGCAAGAGTCCCTCGAACCCGAGGCTTTCGATCCCGCACCCTATCATCCAGAACAACGCCAACCATCACCCTATCCTGACCAAGGCGGCTACGCTCAGCAAGACTATGAAGGCTATAGCCGTGCTCGCCTCGACGTTCACGCAGCTTCCGACTTCTCCAACCAGCAGACGCGCGATATGTCGGGCTTGGATCGATCTGGCGAATTAATCATCGAAGAGGAATACTACGAAGAGGTCTATGACGATCCCTTTGATGAGCCCTATGACGAAGCCTACGATGAATCCTATGGAAAAGCCTATGAGGATGAGGGCACGTATCTCGCAGATACCATCGATTTCGACCAACAGCCGTATAGCCGTTCCTCAACGGGTCCTTTGCAATCCTTTAGCGCAGACGAGAAGCCGAGTGCAGTGGCAAGCCGTGGGCGCAACTTCCGCATAGCGCAGAAGAAGAAGGGGCTCAAGGGCGGTCAGAAAGCGCTCCTTATAGGGGGCATCGTCGTCATAGTTGCGGCAATAATCGCCGTGGTTGGCTTCGCTCTGGGATTCTGGGGCGGTGTTGCCATTCCTAACGTAGTGGGCATGACCCAGGAAAACGCCGAGCAAACGCTCCGCGACGTTGGATTCGAACCCAGTTCGCAATCTGTTCCATCCGACGACATAGAAGGCCGGGTAATCGGCACCGAGCCCAAAGTGGGAACTTTGGTCGAAGAGGGGAGCCACGTTACCGTTCAAATTGCCATGGCTCGCACCATTCCCCAAGTAGTCGGGCTTACGCAAGACGAGGCGCAGCAGCTCTTCGACGAGAGCGGCTACACCAATGTGAAGGTTGTCTACGAGCGCAGCAACGATGAAGAGGGCATCGTGCTTTCCGTCACGCCAGCAGCAGGCACGCGTGCAAAATCGGGCATGGAGATAACCTTGGCCGTTTCCCAGAGCTATACGGTTCCCGATGTAGCAGGCATGAGCATGGATGAGGCCTACAAAGCCGTCCAAGATGCGGGATTGGCCCCTACGGTAATGTATGCCGATACCGATCAATATCCCGATGGGTCGGTCATTGGCAGCGACCCAGCAGCAGGCACCAAGGTGCGCGAGGGCTCCTACGTTGCCATAACGGTTGCGCGGAAGAGGGGAGTAGAGCTCACCAACTTGGCACGCGAGTATTTGTCGTCGGGCAATACGGTAACCATCAATGACGTGAGCTACCAAGTAGAATCCATCGATGCTCTCAGCTACCAAGGAAACGAAACCGTTTCATTTACGGTTCAAGCCAAGCCCTTCGTGGAGATATTCGGAGAAACGCTGTTCGCCAGCACGCTTCAAACGGTGACGGGCTCCATCGTGTACAACGAGAACAACGAGGTCATCGGCATCTACTAGCAATATGGCAGCTCCCACCTACAAGACGCGTGCCATCATCTTGCGCAAGCGAAAGCTCCGCGAGAAGGACCTTATCGTCGAACTTCTCTGCGAAGATGGCACTTTGCGCAGCGCGGTTGCCAAAGGCGCACGAAAGCCCGGTGGCTCTCATGCAGCACGCCTCGAGCTCTTTCGCACGGCAGACCTCATGCTTGCGCGAGGATCGCTCGACATCATATGCGAGAGCAGGCTTGCGCCCGATGAGCCAAGAAGCGAATCGACTCTCGAACAAGCAGCGGTAGCCTCGCCTCTGGCGGAGCTCCTTTCCTTCGTGGCACAAGAAGACCTCCCGCAACCACGCCTCTTCGAGCTTGCGCGCGCATCGTTTGCACAAATCGATGGAGCCAAGGAAGCACAGCTACTGGAGCTTTGTGCTGCGGCTATCTGGAAGGTGCTCGCCCAAGCAGGCTACCGCCCAAGCCTCTCTGAATGCGTCTTCTGCAGCCGACCATGCTTGGATGATGGCGACTGGTTGCGCTTCTCGGCTCGAGAAGGCGGTTGCATCTGCCATTCATGCGAAGCTCCCTCAGATGCCCTTAGCATCAGCGCCAACCTAGCTAGCTGGTGCGCTTTCCTCATAAATGCGCGATTCGACGCCATTCGCGATTGCGTTCTCGATGATGATACGGCCCTTGTCGTATTATCGTTGGCGCGCGATTGGGCTCAGGAGCATATAGGCAAGCGAATCTTGTCGTTGGACTTCCTATTCACCTGCGACCTTTTCGAAGCAAACAGCCCCGATTCCAAGGAGAACCATGACCTCGTATAAGCCAAGCGGCGTTTGCGCCCGCAACATCGACCTTGAGCTAGCTGATGATGGCACGATAGAACGCGTTGCGTTCGATGGCGGTTGCCATGGGAACTTGAAGGCCATAGCGCTTTTGGTATCAGGCAAGGATGCGCGCGAGGTGGCCAACATGCTTCGCGGCAACACGTGTGGCCACAAGAGCACCTCTTGCGCCGACCAGCTTGCTCAGGCCATCGATCAAGAGCTTGGGACATCCCGCTAGCAGCTCGTTTGAAGCTGACATGAAGCTGGCTCGCATCTTCAGGGGTCTCGCGCTTCTCTACGAGTTGGGTAATATGCAAATCCAATGGATGCCAAAACATACCCTGGATTCGCATCGTAAGTAAACATATAATCTTTGGCCTGTGCGCAAGCACTGCTTCTTGCTTGGCTGCGATGTCCACCGCTTCGCTGCCCAGCCTGAAGACAAGAAACCTGCAAAGGAAGAAAGGTGAACAATGGCAGAGAAGCTGAGCATTACCAAAGAACGCGTACAAGAGCTTATCAACGAGTATGGCAAGGGAGCAAACGATTCGGGCAGCGTCGAAGTGCAAGTGGCGATTCTCACCGAGCGAATCCGCAACCTTACCGAGCATCTTAAGGTTCACAAGAAGGATAATCACACTCGCCGAGGCCTCATGAAGCTCATCGGCAAGCGCCGCGGCCTTCTGAAATACATCAAGGATCGCAACATCGATGAGTACCGCGACCTTGTGAAGCGGCTCGGAATCCGCGACAACATCTAAACATGGCTAGGAAGAACCCGCGTCGTGGCGGGTTCTTTTGCAAGAGGTCCAAAGAGGCAAAGAAGAGATAAGAGGAAACGAAGAATGGAAAAGATCGTCGAGAAATTCGAACTGTACGGCAAAGAGTATCGTCTGGAAACCGGCGAGTTGGCAAAGCAGGCTACGGGCGCTGTGGTCGTAGGCCAGGGCGACACCACGGTTTTGGTGACTGCCGTTATCTCCAAGGAGGAGAAGGATTACGACTTCTTCCCTCTGACCGTCGATTACATCGAGCGCATGTACGCTGTGGGTCGCATACCTGGTGGATACCTCAAGCGAGAATCGCGTCCCTCCGAGAAGGGCACGCTCACTGCGCGCATGATCGACCGTCCGATTCGCCCTGGTTTCGCCGATGGCTTCAAGCATGAGGTGCACGTGGTTGCCACTACGCTTGTGGCCGACCAGGTGAACCCCATCGACAACATCTGCGTGATGGGCGCTTCGGCTGCATTGATGATTGGCGATGCGCCCTTCGATGGCCCTTGCGCGTGCGTGCGCGTTGGCCGTGACAAGCAAACGGGCAACTTCATCTGCAACCCAACCTACGAGGAGCAGGCCAATAGCGACCTCGACCTCATCATTGCTGGCACCACCGACTACATATCGATGATCGAGGCCGGCGCTCAGGAGATTGCCGAAGAGGACATGCTTGCCGCTATGCAGTTTGGTCAGACCGCGATAGCGAAGTTCTGCGAGGCACAGCAGCGCTTCCTGGACAAATGCACCATCGAAAAGAGGGAATGGCCCATCCATTTGCCCGATCCCTCTATCGCCGAGCGCGTCGAGAAGTACGCCGATGCCATGTCGGCTGCTTTGAAGGATGCCGACAAGCAATCGCGCATAGAAAAGGTCGAGCAGCTCAAGGCGAGCATAACGGCAGATGAGTTCACCGACGAAGAGCGCGCCGCATGGAAGGGCGATATCGCGGCAGCTTGCAAGTCGCTCGAGAAGCATGCCATGCGCGCAATGGTGCTCGAGACGGGCGAGCGCGCCGACGGCCGCGCAACCGATGAGATTCGCCCGCTCTACATCGTGCCAGGATACCTGCCTCGCGTGCACGGGTCGGGCTTGTTCCAGCGCGGTCAGACCCAAGCGCTTTCCATCTGCTCGCTGGGCATGCTGAACGAATGGCAGCGCCTCGATACCATCGAGCCCGTTGATGGCAAGCGCTATATGCACCATTACAATTTCCCACCCTATTGCACGGGCGAAACGGGACGTCTGGGTGCACCGAAGCGTCGCGAGGTCGGGCATGGCGCCCTGGCCGAGCGCGCGTTGCTCCCAGTGATTCCTTCCGAAGAGGAATTCCCTTATGCCATTCGCGTGGTTTCCGAGATCCTCGAATCCAATGGTTCGTCATCCATGGCATCCACCTGCGGTTCCACGCTTGCCTTGATGGATGCCGGCGTGCCCATCAAGGCTCCTGTTTCGGGCATCGCCATGGGTCTCATCAAGGAAGGCGACCAGGTTGCCATCCTTTCCGACATCCAAGGCCTCGAGGACTTCCTGGGCGACATGGACTTCAAGGTAACAGGCACCGAGAAGGGCATCACGGCCCTTCAGATGGACAACAAGGCGCGCGGCCTTTCGGTCGAAATCCTTGCACGCGCGCTCGAGCAGGCAAAACGCGGGCGCCACGAGATTCTTCAAGCAATGCTTGCCACAATTCCTGCCCCCCGCGCTACCCTCAGCGAATATGCACCGCGCATCGAGACCATCCACATTCCCGTTGACAAGATACGCGATGTCATCGGATCTGGCGGAAAGGTCGTGCGTGGCATTCAGGAGGAGACGGGCGTTTCCATCGACATCCAGGAAGACGGCACCATCCACATCGCTTCGGTCGACCAAGAAGCTGGCGATGCCGCCAAGAGCATCATCATGGGCATCGTGAAAGAACCCGAGGTAGGCGAGGAATACGAAGGCGAGGTAGTAGGAATCAAGGACTTCGGCGCCTTCGTGAAGCTTACTCCTGCCAAAGATGGCCTGCTGCACATATCGCGCATGGCAAACGGCCGCATCGGCAAGGTGGAGGATGTTCTGAACCTGGGCGACACCATCAAGGTGGTTGTTTTGGATGTCGACCCGAAGACGGGCAAGATCTCGCTCGATCGCCTCGACAAGCCGGATGCTCCCGAGGGCTCGCATGCTACCGAGAGCCATAACCGCGGTAACGGCGAGCGCGGCAACCAGCACAATGGCCATCGAGACCGCAAGCCGCGCCGCAGCCACGAGGCATAACCAATGATTCGCGTCGCGGTAGCAGGTTGCCGAGGCCGCATGGGAAGCGCAGTCGTCAACGCCATCAATGGCGCTGACGACATGCAACTCGCTTGCGGCATAGACCCTGGCAATGCTGAGCAAACCTATACGGTGTACACGAATATCGAGGATGCTGTAGCCTACGAGGACATCGATGTTCTGGTGGACTTCACGGTACCTAACTCCGTTGCGCACAACATCGAGGTTGCGCTTCGGGCTGGAATCGATTGCGTAGTAGGAACCACGGGCTTGTCCCAGACGCAGCTCGAGCACCTTGCTGCTCTTGCTCCCGAGGGCACCTGTCTGTTCTACGCTCCCAATTTCACCACGGGAGCCGTTCTGATGATGGAGTTCGCTAAGGCTGCTGCACCCTATTTCCCCGAAGCCGAGGTAATCGAGATGCATCATTGCAACAAGAAGGATGCACCTTCGGGCACAGCCATCAATACGGCTCGCGCCATCGCATCAACCCGCGAAGGCGCTATTAGCACGGCCCCCGGGCGAGAGACCGAGCTTGCGGGATATGAAGGTGCTCGTGGTGCGCTCGTCGATGGTGTTCCCGTCCATTCGGTTCGCTCTATGGGCTTCGTAGCCTCTCAAGAGGTGGTCTTCGGGTCCTTTGGGCAAACGCTTACCCTTCGCCACGATTCATGGGACCGCGAATCGTACATGCCTGGCGTGCTCTTGGGCATTCGAAGCGTGGGGGAGCGCTCGGGGCTGGTAGTTGGCCTTGAGAATTTCATGGAATAGCAACGGCCGCCTATGCGTGGACGCATTAGCGGCCTTCTTGCTTTAGAATTCCCCTTGGAATGCAGATGATTCGATAGGAGCTTCCATGACGGAACCTCGATTCGGGCGGCTGATCACTGCGATGATCACCCCCTTCGACAGCAACAAGGAACTCGACCTCCCACGCGTTGGGCAATTTGCCAATCGTTTGATAGAAGGCGGAACTGACTCGATAATCGTATGCGGGACCACCGGCGAGAGCCCTACGGTGTTCTATCCGCAGAAGATCGAAGTCATCAAAGCCGTGGTCGAGGCCAACGAAGGGCGTGTTCCCATCATCGCTAACGTTGGCGATAACTGCACAGCAGACACCATCGACTTCGCCAAAGACGTTCAAGCGCTGGGCGTTGATGGCTTCATGTGCGTGGTGCCTTACTAC
Organism: uncultured Eggerthellaceae bacterium; assembly: GCA_947565915.1. Classification (GTDB taxonomy): domain Bacteria; phylum Actinomycetota; class Coriobacteriia; order Coriobacteriales; family Eggerthellaceae; genus UBA9715. Next base: position 8,989 of record CANOHY010000038.1, read on the forward strand.
AACAAGCCGCCGCAAGAAGGCCTCTATCAGCATTTCAAGAGCATTGCCGAGGCAGTTGAGCTTCCCGTGATCTTGTACAACATTCCCAGCCGCTGCGTGATCAACATGAAGCCCGAGACCACATTGCGCCTTGCACGTGAATGCGAGAACATCGTGGCAATAAAGGAAGCGTCTGGCGATATCGATCAGGTTCGTGCCTTGGTCGAGGGCGCCCCTGAGGGCTTCGTGGTGTATTCGGGCGATGACTCGTTTACATTGCCGCTCATGCAGGCTGGAGGCGTGGGAGTCATCTCCACCACCTCGAATGTCGCTCCCGAGCGCATGAAGCAGATCGTAGAGGCGGCTGCTGCAGGCGATTGGGAGACGGCAAGCGCGCTGAACGAGAGGCTGCTGCCTTTGATGAATGGGTTGTTCGAAACGACGAATCCCATCCTGGTCAAGGAGGCTTTGTCGCTTGCAGGCTTCCCGGTTGGCGGAGTGCGCCTGCCCTTGGTGGACGCCACGCCAGAGCAAAGCGCTCGCCTTCGCTCCATCATGGAGGGGACGGGCGTTCTATAGATGGACGTATGCGTGCGGTTGCTCGAACAACAGCACGCTTTGAAACATATCGCTGAAAAGCGAGCGATAGCACTATGAAACGAGGTTTTGATGACGCAACAGAACGAGGGCGCACAGCCCCAGCGCAAGCATGCGCAAAAAGGGGAGGGGCGCAAGCCGCAAGGCACTGCCAAGCAGAGTGCGGGCAAGCAAGCAAACGATAGAGAAGCAAGCCAGCAAAAGCACGAGACGCCGACCACCGGCGCATCACCGCAAGAGTCGAACGACAAACCTTCGAATCGACATCGTCGCTCAGGACGGCAGACGAGGTCGTTTCGCTTCGAAAAGCTCGAAAAGGAGCGGCCGAGCCTCACACGCGATGGAGATAGCGCATCGAAGGCCACTCGCGCGAGCCGCAACCATAGCAACAAGAGCAGAGGATCGAAGGGCAAAGGCTCGAAATCGTCAGCCGAATTGAAGGTCATACCCTTAGGCGGCCTGGATGCCATCGGCAAGAACATGACTGTCTTCGAATGCGGCAACGACATGATCATCGACGATGCAGGCCTCATGTTCCCCGACGACGACCATCCCGGCATCGATTTAATCTTGCCCGATTACACTTATGTGCTGGAAAACGCCAATAAGCTTCGCGGCATTGTCATAACCCATGGTCACGAGGATCATACGGGCAGCTTGCCCTATCTGTATAAGGACTTGGACAATCCCGTGCCCATCTATGCATCGAAGCTCACCTTGGGGCTTATCGAGGGCAAGTTCAAGGAGCACCGCATCAGGAATGCAAAACTGGTCGAGGTGAAGCCAGGCGACAAGATCAATCTCGGATGCTTCGAAGTCGAATTCTTCGCAGTGAACCATTCCATCCCAGGTGCATTGGGCATCTTCCTGCGCAGCCCAGCTGGCAACGTGCTGCATACGGGCGACTTCAAGCTCGATCAGACGCCTATCGATGGCGTGATGACCGACTTCGGTGCGCTCTCGCGCTTCAGTAGCGAAGGCGTCGACCTCATGCTCTCGGATAGCACGAATGCCATGAAGCGCGAATTCACGCCTTCCGAGCGCGAAGTTGGCAAATCGCTCGAGAGCATCATCGCTCAGGCCAAGAATCGCGTGATCATCGCCTCCTTCGCCTCGCATATCCATCGCATGCAGCAAATCTGCGATGCAGCGGTAGCCAATGGGCGCAAGGTGGTGGTAACCGGTCGCTCGATGATACAGAACACCGACATTGCCCGTAAGCTTGGATACCTGCACATCAACGACGATGATCTGGTAGATGCCTACGAGCTTTCCGAGATTCCCCCCGATAAGATCGTGGTGATGTGCACGGGGTCGCAAGGCGAGCCGCTCTCGGCGCTTTCTCGCATCGCAGGAGGCTTGCATAAGACCATCGACATCGAAGAGGGCGACACGGTCATAATCTCGGCAACTCCGGTGCCCGGAAACGAGAAGGCTGTCACACGCGTCATCAACCTGCTTTCGAAGATCGGCGCCGACGTGTACGACAAGTCGCGCGCGCTCGTGCACGTGTCGGGGCATGCCGGTGCCGAGGAGCTCAAGCTGGTGCTCTCCATCGTGCAACCCGATTCGTTCATGCCCGTCCATGGCGAAGCCGCGCATCTGCGCGCTCATGCCAAGCTTGCTGAGGAAACCGGGGTAGCTCCCGAGAACATCTTCATCCTCGAGAATGGAGAGACGCTCACGCTGAGCCATAAGGGTGCAAAGACAGGCGAACCTGTGCAGTCAGGCGTGGTATACGTAGACGGGCTTTCGGTGGGCGATACCTCCCAAGATGTCTTGGATGAGCGCATTACGCTCGGCGCGCAAGGATTCGCCGTGCTGAGCGCTGCCGTGAATCGCTCCAAGCGCACCCTAGCAGCTCCGCTCTCGCTTGAGATGCATGGCATAACCGGTGGCGATGACCCTTACGTGGCCAATCAGGCTTGCGGGCTGGTTGAGAACGCCTTGAAGAAGCAGCTTGCGAAGGGGGCAAGCGAGTCGGAGCTTCGCAAGGTCGCGCGCGATACGCTCTTGAACTTCCTTTGGGAGACCACCAAGCAACGGCCAATGACCATCGCTACCGTTCTAGAGGTATAAGCCAAAGAATTCGAGTCGGCTGCAATGCGCACGGCTAAAGCTTCGCCGCCAAGCGCAACGGCGCTAGCGCCTGCGCTTGTGCGCTCCAGAAATAGCCGTGTCACATCACAGCCGACTCGAATCAATCAACGCGCTTGAAGCTGAATCCATTGGCGATGCCTTGCATGACCAGTAGGTGTTTTTGGCTTATACTATCGGCAAATCTAAACGAACCATAAACGCAGCATAGGAACAGAAACGTGGCTAAATCGAGCTCATCAAGGTCGAAGTCATCCAGCAATCGCAAGCCTGCAGGCAGTGCGCCCAACCAGAAGCGCCTTGCCGCCTCCCCAGCCGAGAAGAGCGGAAAGCGCAAGCTCGCAACGCAGGAGACCATAGCGCCGACTTACGTCGATGATGGCATCAGGCGCAATCTCGGTGCCATAGCCTGCATCGTCGTGGCAATTGCGCTCATGGTCATCATCGTGTGGCCTACCGACGCCGTGGTAGCTTCGTTTCTTTCACTGAGCCTTCATCGCCTGCTTGGCTTGGGTGCCTATCTGCTGCCCCTCATGCTTGCTGCTTTGGGCATCGCATTCGTGACGCGCTTCCGCTCGCAGCGCATGCCTGGGCGCATTCTGGCGGGACTGCTCCTCTTCTATGTTGGCTTGCTCATGCTAATCGCAACCTTCACCCCTGGCGCCTATGCAGCTAACGGTTTGAGCACCGACATGTTCGCAGACGCCAACGTTACCGTTCGCGGGGGTTATCTTGGGGCTGCCCCCGCTTTCGTGAGCCTCATGCTATTGGGCTTTCCCGTCACTATCATCTTATCGATAGGCATCATGGCAGCAGGCCTGGTGCTTGTAGGCTTCTCGCTTCGCGGCATCATCGAGCGTCTCCGCGCGCGACGAGAGGCTGCTCGGCTTCGGGAAGATGCCGACCTCTCAGTTGCTCCCGATTCGCCCTATGTGCCGCTTTCCGTTGGCGCTCAGGGGCAGCCTTCACGTGTCGTACCGACTATCGACGGCGCAGCCGTTCCCAATGACGCGCCCACGATGCTGATAAGCGACGAAGCACTCGAAGATCAATCCATTCAGCGCAAGAGACCAAGAAACACCGAGCTCAAGCGCAAGATTGACTCCATCGAGGGAAAACGCGGCGATTTCGAGCCCACTTCCGATTCGCGTACGCTCACACGAAAGCTTGGCTCCAGCCAGCCACTGGAAGAGGTGCTCCCCGAGCTGGAACCTCAGCCTGCTTCCGAGCCGAAGAAAACACGCACTCGCAGCAAAGCTGCCAAGCCTAAGCAAGAAGCCCTCGACCTGCGTGCCCCCGATGACGATTTCGTGCTGCCAGACCTTTCGATTCTCTCGGTGAGCAAGGCCAAGGCTCGATCGCAGGCTTTCGAGAGCGAACTCCAGCAAACGGCCGAGAACCTTCAGCAAACGCTCGAGGACTTCGGCATCATGGCCTCGGTTGTCGATTGGATATCGGGGCCCACGGTCACGCTCTTCGAGATCGACCTGCCTCCTGGAGTGCGCGTGAGCCGCATCACTGCGCTCAAAGACGACATAGCCCTAGCGCTTGCCTCTCCTGGCGTGCGCATTTTTGCCCCCATACCAAAAACTCATTACGTAGGCATCGAGGTGCCCAATTCCACGCGCCAAAACGTATTGCTGGGCGACATCCTCAAGCAAGTAAAGGGAGGCCCGCTTGAAGTGGCCATCGGCAAGGATGTCGAGGGCAACGCCATCATAGAGGACCTCGCGAAGATGCCCCACCTGCTCATCGGAGGCACCACCGGTTCGGGCAAGTCCGTGGGTATCAATGCCATGATCATGTCCATTCTCATGCGCGCTACGCCTTCGCAGGTTCGCTTCATCATGATCGATCCCAAGCGAGTTGAATTCGCTCCCTATGCAGACATCCCGCATCTTTACGTACCCGTAGTAACCGAACCCAAAGAGGCCGCGAGCGCGCTGTCGTGGGGCGTGGCCGAGATGGACTTGCGCCTGAAGACATTCTCGAAGGCTGGTGCGCGAAACATCGCAACCTATAACAGCTTGGTCAATTCGGGCAAGCTGCGCGCTATGGTGGATGAAGGTCAGATAGACGCTGCCAAGTACCCGCAGCAGCAATACATCGACACGCCCATGCCCTACATCGTCATCGTCATCGACGAGCTTTCCGACCTCATGATGAACGTGGGCAAGGAAGTGGAATTCTCCATCAGTCGCATCGCTCAGCTGGCGCGTGCAGCTGGCATCCATCTCATCGTTGCCACGCAGCGTCCCTCCGCGAATGTGGTAACGGGCCTCATAAAGGCGAACATCACCACGCGCATCGCCTACAACGTTGCATCGGGGCTCGATAGCCGCGTGATCCTGGATACGACCGGAGCCGAAAGCTTGATCGGCAACGGCGATTTGCTCATCTCGAAGCCCGAGCTTGGACGCCCCTTGCGCGTTCAGGGATGCTACACCTCCGATGACGAGATCGCTGCTGTGGTGGAGTTCCTGAAATCGCAGGGCGAGCCCGATTACCACTCCGAGATACTCACAACCAACCTGATCACCTTGGGAGATTCATCACCCGAAGGAAAGGGTGGCTCCTCAGGGGGCGATGACCCACTAGTCTGGGAGGCTGCAGATATAGTTGTTTCAAGCGGAATGGGATCAACCTCTAACATCCAACGCAAGCTCAAGGTAGGATATGCTCGAGCAGGTCGAATCATGGACCTTTTAGAGGAGAAAGGGGTCGTCGGGCCCCAGAACGGCAGCAAACCCCGCGATGTGCTCGTCGATGCCATGGAGCTCGAAGCCTTGAAGGCTTTCGAGGCCGCTGACGAGCAAGGGTTCTGATTGGAGCGAGAATGGCCCAGGTTACATCGGGACAGGTCTTGCGCGAAACGCGCGAACGGAAGGGCTATGACGTGTCCACCGTTGCGCACCGCCTGCGCATCCGAGCCGACATCCTGCGCGCCATCGAAGCAAACGACTTCTCCAGCATGCCCTCGCGCGGATACACGCGCAACATGATCAATGCCTATGCGCGCCTTCTCGGGCTCAACCCCACGGAAATAGTGAACATGTACCTGGATGAAGCCTATGCTTACCAAGTGAAGCGCGCACGCAACAAAGCACAAAGCGCTAGCTTCGAGCGCTACTCGAATGCGAGCAAGCGGCGTGAGGCACCTGACGACACGGGATCGCTCTACGAGGATTCAGACGATTTCGACGAACCTCGGGGAGGCTCACGCGGCAGGCGCACCTCGAATCGAAGGCTTTATGACGATCGCACGGTGTACTCGCGCGACGACTACGGCATCCCGCAAGGTCGACAAGAGGAATCTGGGCGCTCGAGTCGTGATTACCTCTCGAATCATTCCAGCTATTCGCGCCGTTCGCGAGATGGATCGACACGTCGCGAATATGGCGGCGATTCCTCATCGATCTATAGCGGAACAGCTCAAGGGAGGGGAAGCACTCGACAGCAGCGACAGCATAGGAGCCTGAGCGAACGACGTCGCGGCAACCAAATCTATGCAGGCCAAACGCCCATGAGCTACTCTGCACCGCGCTTGGGAAGCGGGCTTCTGTCGCATCTACCGCTTCTGATCATTGGCGTAGCCGTCATCGTGATCATCGTCATCTTGATCGCATTCTTCTTCGCTCGCCCAACCGATAGCGGTTCAAGCGATGTGTCAACGTTGCCCGTTTCGGGAATCAGCGACACCACAGGAACCTCTGACGACAATGCAGATGAAGAGCTCACGGTGGAAATAGCGCCAACGAGCGCACGAATCGTGTACTCTGTGCCCGAAGGCAAGCAGGCCTACGTCGAGATATATGCCGATGGCAGCGAAACGCCTCAACCCGAGATGCTCAATGGGCCTTTCGAGAAGACCGTCGATACCACGGGAACCTGGACCATAACCACATTCGCACCCGATAACGTAGAAGTTACCGTGAACGGCGATCGCGTAATACTGCAACCGAACGAGAAATATGGTGGCATGTCCTCTTACACCGTCGATTTCCAGGCCATCTTACAGGAATGGAAGCGCACGCACGATTCGAAGAGTGCTCAACGCTCGGCAGCCCTAGCCGATGCATCGAGCGCAGCTAATGCAGAAGAGCAGGCGAAGAACGCCAATTCAACGCAAAACGGGTCGAATGGTTCTGGAGCAGCCGGAACAACGGGGACCACGGGCACGGGCGCAGGAGCGGCAAACACGGTATCTTCGACAGGAACAGCTGGCTCGGTTTCTGGCTCGACCGGTTCACCGACTGGGTGATAGTTGAGCACTTGGCCCGTGGCGCATCCTGCTAACCTCTTCACATGCAAATAATTAAGGTCTCGACGAAAGGCGCAGCATGGCAAAGGAATCCAGTTTCGATGTAGTGTCCAGCTTCGACATGCAAGAGGTCGACAACGCCTACCAGCAAGCCAAGAAGGAGCTTTCCCAACGTTACGACCTCAAAGGGTCCAATGCGAGCATCGACCTTGACAAGGGTGGCAAGAAACTCGTCATTACCGCCCCAAGCGATTTCGTGGAGAAGCAGGTCCAAGATGTGCTGGAATCGAAGCTCATCAAGCGCGGCATCGAGCTTTCCACGATTCATTGGGGGTCGCTGCAAAGCGCTTCGAGCGGTAACGTCGTGCGAACCGGCGAGCTGATCGAGGGCATCAGCCGCGATGTCGCAGGCACCATAAACAAGGACATCAAAGCCCAGAAGTTCAAGGTGAAGGTGCAAATCGAAGGCGACCATTTGCGCGTTAGCTCGAATTCCATCGATACCCTTCAAGAGGTCATCTCGTTCCTGAAGGGCAACGATTACGGACAGCCCCTGCAATACGTCA
>CANOHY010000039.1 GCA_947565915.1 uncultured Eggerthellaceae bacterium
CGGCTCTACAACAAGTGGACCAATGAGCACCTCTACACCACAGGCAAGGCTGAGTATGACAAGCTGGTGAAGAAGGGTTGAAACGGTGAGGGGATTGCCTGGTACGCCCCGCTCGATGGCGACCCCGTATATCGCCTCTACAACCAGTGGCCGGCGATCATCATTACACTACTAGTCGCAAGGAATACGAAGACTGCCAGGCGAGAGGTTGGAAGGTCGAGAACACGGCATTCTGCTCAGGTGGGAATCAGCCTGTCTACCGTCTTTTCAACAAGTACGTGACGTCGTTCTACCATCATTACCCCTCGAGCATCGTCGAGCGCGACAGATGCGTGAAGGCTGGTTGGAAAGATGAGGGCATCGGCTGGTATGGATACAGCGCCGACCCGCAGAGCGCCAGCAACAAGGCATATATGAACGAGCTCGCAAGCTCATGGAGCAACACCCTCACCAACGCCAATGCGCTGAAGAGCCATGTTGACGCCATGGTGGCGGCCGATTCCCTGGCGGCTGCCTTCGGTTGGCTTTCGACGGTGAACTCCGACAGGATCACGCTCGGTTTCTTGATTCGCGACGTGCGCGACACCATCGAGAGGGTTCCTACCATAGATGCCGTGTTCAACCCGAGCTTCTTCAATGCTTTCAACGCATGGTACGACTCGGCGTCGAAGCTGGGAGCTCTTCTGAACCAGAGCAAAACGGCTGACCAGCTGTGGGCCAATCACACCGCCATCGCTGCTGCCATGGCAGATGAGTATGCGAAGGTCCAAGCTTGCAACAGCACGATCGCCTCGTGCACCCAGAAGTGCCAGGCAAGCAAGTAGCTGCTCGCCGATAGGGAAGGCAAGGAAAGGCGCTCTTCGTCCATGAAAACCAGTGGACAAGGCACGCCTTCCCTTGCCTTCCGTCTTTCTTCGTCCTTCGCACTTGCCCTCCGTGCAGACGCGAAGCGATGCAAGATGGGGCTTATCTGCCAAGCATTCGAAGCATGCCATCCTTGCAGACATCTACAGCACCATCATTCTCTCAGCGCCCTACGTGATCGCTGCCTACGTTCTTCTCTGGGCAGCTCTCTTCGCGTTCGTCTTCGTCGTGATGCGCCGCGTGAGCAAGGCCGAGGAACAGGTCATGCTTCTGGAGGAGCGCATGGACGATTGCTTGGCAGGGAACCGGGATGCCTCAGATGGCGCTTGATGGTCGGCGCGCATGGCCCGCTCGTTGACAACCGAGGGCGTCCGAAAGCGGTCCCAACTCGCCGCAGCTTGCGAAAAAACCCGAGATACGGGGAGCAGGCGTACGGAAGCGCCTCGAACTCGCCGTTGCGACAGAGAGCCAGCCCTCAGCCGCGCTCGCGGCTTTCGGCTAGCTTCTCGGGAAGCACCTCCGATACCAGGATGCCTGCGAACACCAGTGCGAACCCCACTACGATGTGCGCGCTGAGCTCTTCGGCACCCACTGCCACGCTGAAGGCCGTGCCGAAGACGGCTTCGGTTGATAGCAGAAGCGATGCGCTCGCGGGCGGAAGGTGCGCTTGCCCGATATTCTGGAACAGCAGCGCAACTGTGGTGGCCATGATGGTGAGATAGGCAAGCGACATCCATGTTTGCCAGCTGATGGCGCTCCAGTTCGGCGCACTCTCGAAGGCGAAGGCGGCAATCCACGAGCATGCTCCCACAGCAGCGAATTGCCACATGGTGATCACGTAGATGTCGCGTCCCTGCGATACCTTAGCCACCAGCACGATATGAAGCGCGAAGAACACAGCGCCTGCTAGCGACATGGCATCGCCGAACCTCAACGAGAAACTACCGCCGCTCAGGCTGATGAATCCCACGCCCGCCACGCAGAGTACTGCAGCTGCCAGGTTGAACCGGGTGGGGTGGCGCTTGGTGGTGACCCATGCCATGAAGGGCACGATGACGCAGTACACGCTGGTCAGAAATGCGTTCTTGCCCGGCGTGGTGTCGGTGATGCCGATGGTTTGGAAGTAGTAAGCCGTGAACAGCGCCAACCCGCAGGCCAGGCCTCCCAGCACGTGCCCGCGGTCGAGGTAGAGGGCGCGCCTTTTCGCGAACACCACGGCCAGGATGGCAGCGGCGCACGTAAAGCGGATGCCGAGGATCCATGCTGGCGAGATTGAATCGGTCATGTTCTTGATAAGCACGAACGTGCTTCCCCATATCAAGGTGGCGCAAAGGATGATCAAACGGTACTTCATGGATTTCATGCGCTTGGTAGCTCTGTTCTCCTCGTTGGGCGAAGTTTGGCGTGCCGAAACGGTTTCACGCGAATATTTGGTTACAATAGCAGAGCAATGTACCCAACGAAAGGACACTCTTCATGAATATCGTGCTTCTGGGCGCACCGGGTGCCGGCAAGGGAACGCAGGCTGCGAAGCTGGTGGAGGAGTTCCATATCTCGCATATCTCGACGGGCGACATGCTGCGTGCGGCGGTAGCTGCGAACACGCCCCTGGGCCAGAAGGCCAAAAGCTATATGGACGCCGGCGAGCTCGTACCCGATGACGTCATCATCGGCCTGGTCATCGACCGCCTGCAGAATGAAGATACGAAGACGGGCTTCATCCTGGATGGATTTCCGCGCACCTCGGCGCAAGCTGTTGCCCTTGATGCCGAGTTGGCCAAGCTGGAGCGCCCGCTGGATGGCGCGCTTCTCATCGACGTGGACTCCGAGGTCATCGTGAAGCGCTTGTGCTCGCGTCGTATGTGCCGCGAATGCGGATACATCGGCTCGGTGGCCGACGAGGCATGCCCCAAGTGCGGTGGCGAGATGTACCAGCGCGATGACGACAACGAGGCCACCGTGCGCAATCGTTTGGATGTGTACGAGAAGTCCACCGCCCCGCTCATCGATTACTATCGCGGATGCGATCTGCTCATCCCCATCGATGGCGACCGCGACCCCGACGTGGTCTACACCGACGTGAAGGCTGCTTTGGCGTAAGCCGCCGCAGTCCGACATGTGGTCTCGTCTGCTCGAACGAATCAAGAAGCGTCTGAACGCCCACGACTGCGCGCTCAGGCGCTTTTTGTGCGCTGTTGCCGCAATTGCGGTGATTACCGCTTTGCTGGAAACATTCGTCTTCAACTTCAACTTCTTCAAGTCGCTTGGCTATGAGGAACTGGATATCAGCGAGCAGGTCGATTTGCCCCACGACACGCAAGGCTATCTGCGCCTGACCGAGTACCACCATTCCATCGAGGTGCACGACCTGGGCGTCGAGGTCCATAACATGCATTTCGACTTCGTTGATTGGCAGCCTGCGCAGTTGCTCGATTTCGAGATAACCTTCACCGATGAGGCCCATTCCACCTATTTCGGCAGCACGGAATACACCGTGGGCGTGCCCGTGGTGGCCATCTCCACTGCAAGCTGGGAAAGCGAGTACGTGCAGCTCAGCACATCGGGCAAGGTGGATAGTCTGCGCATCGATCTTGTAAGCGAAGACGTCTCATATCCGGTGAAGATAGCAGGCCTCTCCCTGAACGCCCCCGAGCCCTTCTCGTTTCATAAGGACCGCTTCGCGGTGACGTTCTTGGTGCTGCTGCTGGTCTACCTGTTCCGTCCCAAATCGCGCATCTACCAGATCAGCCTGGTGAAATCGCCTGTCTTCACCAAGCGCGCCATCATTGCTGTTGTAATCGTGGAGGTGTATCTGGCCTCCAGCTTCTTGATGTTCGGCTCGAATCTGGTGGGCATTGCCAACAAGAACTACAACTATGGCGAGTGGGACCAGGCGAGCATCGTGAACACCTACGAGGCAGCCGGCGACAACGCCCAGCAATACGCCATGCTGGCGCGAGCCCTGGCGAAAGGGCAGGTTTATCTGGACGAGGAGCCGCCCCAGTGGCTGCAAGAGATGGAAGACCCCTACGACAAGGGTGCGCGCGACCAGCTGGAGAAGGCTACAGGCGAGTCGTACCTCTTCGACGTGGCTTACTACGATGGGCACTACTACGTGTACTTCGGCATCGTGCCCGAGCTTCTGTTCTATTTGCCCTTCTACTTGGTAACCGGCACCGACTTCCCCACGGCAATCGGCGTGCTGCTTGCCATGGTGGCGTTCATGCTGGGGTGCACCGCGCTGCTCGATCGCTTCGCGCGCTATCATTTCAAGCGCGTGAGCTTGGGGTTGTTCCTGCTGCTGCAGATTCCCATCGTGATGTGCAGCGGCACGCTCTACCTGCTGAAGTTCCCCACGTTCTACTCGCTTCCCGTGATGTGCGGGCTCGCGTTTTCGGTATGGGGCCTGTACTGCTGGGTTCATGGACGCTCGTCGCAGCGCCCCATCGGCTGGTATCTTGCAGGGTCGCTCTGCATGGCGCTGGTGGTAGGGTGCCGCCCGCAGATGGTGCTTCTGTCGCTTGTGGCATTTCCCCTGTTCTGGCGTAAGTTCATCACGCAGCGGTTCATCCTCACCAAGCAAGGCGCCATCCAGTTCGCTTGCCTCATCGCGCCCTATGTGGTGGTGGCTGCGGGGCTGATGGGCTACAACTACGTGCGCTTCGGCTCGCTTACCGACTTCGGCGCCAACTACAACCTCACGGTGCATAACATGCCCAAGCGCGGGCTTTCGGTGGGACGCATCGCGCCCGCCCTCTTCGCGTACTTCCTTCAGCCGCCCACCATGGATGGCACCTTCCCGTTCCTGTTGCCGGCCACCTTCGACACCACCTACATGGGCGAAACGGTGCGCGAGGTTACGTTCGGCGGCATTCTGCCGTGCTTGCCCATACTGTGGATCCTCTTCTTCGCAGCGCCCATCTTGCGCATGCGCATCAAGGCGCGCTCCACGCGCACGGTGGCGGGCGTGATCGGTGTTTTGCTCGCAAGTGGCGTGATAGTGGGTTTGTTCGATGCCGAGCTTGCGGGCATCCTGCAGCGCTACTACGCCGATTTCAGCTTCATGTTCTTGGCGGCGGCCGTGTTGCTGGCCTTCATCGTGAACGAGAACTTGGAAAGCGGCTCGGGTCTGGCGAAGGCGTTCCATCAAGGGCTTGCGCTCATGAGCGCGCTTTCGGTGGTCTACGTGGTGCTCCTGTGCATGGTGGTGGAAACAGGTTGGTACGGCAGCGTGTACGACTGGGCCTATCAGTCGTTCATCGAAGCCGTCGAATTCTGGACATAGCCGTTCGCACCGGCAAATCTGCCGTTACCCTGCTCGCCTTGCCCATCTATCCGCTCACCCTGCCGCCTGAACGGTGCACCGAGCGCCCCTGCTACCATGAATCCATTCGTTTCCGAAGAGGGAGAGGGATCAATGGCCAGAGCATTGCAATCCATGGACGGCAACAACGCCGCCGCGCATGTTTCCTACGCATTCACCGAGGTGGCGGGCATTTATCCCATCACGCCGTCATCACCTATGGCCGACTTCGTGGACCAATGGTCCGCGCAGGGCAAGAAGAACATCTTCGGCACCACCGTGCAGGTGTGCGAGATGCAATCCGAAGGCGGTGCTGCGGGCGCCGTTCACGGCTCGCTCGACGCCGGCGCGCTCACGTCGACCTACACGGCAAGCCAGGGCTTGCTGCTGATGATTCCCAACATGTACAAGATAGCTGCCGAGCGTCTGCCAACGGTGTTCCATGTGTCGGCGCGCACGGTGTCCACGCACGCGCTGAACATCTTCGGCGACCATTCCGATGTCATGGCCTGCCGCCAAACCGGTTTCGCCATGATGGCCGAGGGCAACGTGCAGGAAGTCATGGACCTTTCTGCCGTGGCGCACTTGGCGGCCATCAAGGGCCGCATGCCGTTTTTGAACTTCTTCGACGGCTTCCGCACTTCGCATGAGATCCAGAAGATCGCCGTGTGGGACTACGACGACCTTGCCGAGATGTGCGACATGGAGGCAGTCAAGGCGTTTCGCGAGCACGCGCTCAATCCCGAGCATCCCGCCATGCGCGGAAGTCACGAGAACGGCGACGTGTTCTTCCAGCACCGTGAAGCATGCAACACCGGCTACAACGAACTGCCGGCCATCGTCGAGGATTACATGCACCAGGTGAACGAGCGCCTGGGCACCGACTACGAGCTGTTCAACTACTACGGTGCGCCCGATGCCGACCGCGTGGTAGTGGCCATGGGCAGCATATGCGACGTTTGCGAGGAAGTGATCGACTACCTGAACGCCCACGGCGAGAAGGTTGGCCTGGTGAAGGTGCGCCTGTATCGCCCGTTCGTCACCGACAAGTTCGTGGCAGCGCTGCCTGCTTCGGTGAAGAAGGTGGCCGTGCTGGACCGTACCAAGGAGCCGGGCAGCAGCGGGGAGCCGCTGTATTTGGACGTGGTGAATGCCCTCATGAAGGAGGGGCGCACTGACCTCTTCGTGGCAGGTGGCCGCTATGGCCTGGGATCGAAGGACACCCCACCCTCGAGCGTCTTTGCCATCTTCACCGAGCTCGCCAAAGATGACCCGCGTCGCGAGTTCACCATCGGCATCGTGGATGATGTCACTGGCCTCTCCTTGCCCGAGGAAATCGACTGCCCCAACACGGCTGCACCGGGAACGATCGAGTGCAAGTTCTGGGGTTTGGGCGGCGATGGCACGGTGGGTGCCAACAAGAACTCCATCAAGATCATTGGCGACCACACCGACAAGTACATCCAGGCGTATTTCCAGTACGATTCGAAGAAGACGGGCGGCGTGACGGTTTCGCATTTGCGCTTTGGCGAGCAGCGAATTCGCAGCCCCTACTACATCAACAAGGCCGATTTCGTTGCGTGCCACACACCAGCTTACCTTACTAAGGGCTTCCGTATCGTGCAGGACGTGAAACCGGGTGGCAGCTTCCTCATCAATTGCCAGTGGTCGCCCGAAGAGCTCGATGAGCGTTTGGATGCCGACACCAAGCGCTATATTGCGCAAAACGACATCAAGCTCTACATTATCGACGCCATCAGCCTGGCGGCGCAAATCGGCATGGGCAAGCGCACGAATACCATCCTGCAATCTGCCTTCTTCGCTTTGGCGAACATCCTTCCCCAGGAAGAGGCCATTCAGTACATGAAGGATGCGGCCACCAAGTCGTACATGAAAAAGGGCCAGGAAGTGGTGGACATGAACCACCGCGCCATCGAGGCAGGCGCAACTGCCTTCGTGCGCGTTGATGTGCCGCCCGAATGGGCCGATGCCGTTTGCGAGGTGAAAAGGCCCGTTTTGAAGGGCAATCCCGCAACGATCAAGCAGGTTGAAACCATCATGGAGCCCATCGACCACATGGATGGCGATCTGTTGCCCGTGTCGGCGTTCATGGACTACGCCGATGGTCAGTTCGAGCAAGGTGCATCGGCCTACGAGAAGCGCGGCGTAGCCGTTCAGGTGCCGCGCTGGCATTCCGAGTCGTGCATCCAGTGCAACACCTGCGCTTACGTGTGCCCGCATGCGACTATCCGTCCCTTCGCCATGACGGCCGAGGAAGCTGCTGGGGCGCCTGCGCACACCATCATGGTGGACGGCAAGGGCAAGGTCGAGGGCTACAAGTACGCGCTGGTAGTGTCGCCGCTCGATTGCATGGGCTGCGGCGTGTGCGTGGGAAGCTGCCCCAAGGATGCGCTTTCCATGGTGCCCATCGAGAGCATGCTCGAACACCAGGAAGTGTTCGACTACTGCACGTCTTCGGTTGCGCCTAAGCCCGAGCTGTTCGGCAACACCGTGAAGGATAGCCAGTATCGCCAGCCGCTGCTCGAGTTTTCCGGCTCGTGCGCTGGCTGTGCCGAGACGTCCTACGCGCGTCTGGTCACTCAGCTGTTCGGTGATCGCATGTTCGTGGCGAACGCCACGGGATGCTCGTCCATCTGGGGCGGTCCGGCCGCCACGTCGCCTTACACGGTGAATGCGGAAGGCCATGGACCGGCGTGGTCGAACTCGCTATTCGAGGATAACGCCGAGCACGGCATGGGCTTGCTGCTGGGCTACGAGGCCGTGCGCAACCATGTGCTCGCAGAGGCATTGGAGCTCATTGCCGATCAAGTGAGTCCCGAGGTTACCGAAGCTGCAGCCGCATGGGTTTCCGCGCGCAACGACGCCGAGCAAAGCGAGCAGAAGAGCCGTGAGTTCCTGGAGGTGTTGCAGTCGTGCGCTAGCAACGAGCATGCTCGTCGCATCCTGGAGAATGCGAGCTATCTCACCAAGAAGTCGTTCTGGGTGTTCGGTGGCGATGGTTGGGCCTACGACATCGGCTATGGCGGACTCGACCACGTGCTTGCCAGCGGCGAGGACATCAACGTGTTCGTGTTCGACACCGAGGTGTACTCGAACACCGGTGGCCAGGCGTCGAAGTCGTCCAACTTGGGCCAGGTTGCGCAGTTCGCAGCAGCCGGCAAGGATGTGAAGAAGAAGTCGCTCTCCGAGATTGCCATGGCCTATGGCTATGTGTATGTAGCGCAGGTCGCCATGGGTGCCAATCCCTCGCAGACCATCAAGGCCATCGTGGAGGCTGAGGCTTACCCGGGCCCGTCGCTGATCATCGGCTACAGTCCCTGCGAGATGCACGCCATCAAGGGTGGCATGGTGAATTGCCAGGCCGAGATGAAGAAGGCAGTCGACTGCGGCTACTGGAACCTGTTCCGCTATAACCCGGCAGCCGATCCGGGCAAGCGCTTCGTGCTGGATAGCAAGGAGCCCAAGGGCGGCTACCAAGACTTCCTGATGAACGAAGCTCGCTACAGTCGCCTCACGCGCGAGTTCCCCGAGCGCGCGAAGGTGCTCTTCGACCGCAGCGAGCAGGCAGCCAAGGAGCGCTACGAGCATTTGGAGAAGCTAAAGACCCTGTATTCCGACTAGCGACCTGGGCTGGCCATTTGCCCTTCCAAGCTCACCTCGCGTACCTTAGTACGCCACGGCTCGCTTTCGCGGCAACTGCCTCAGCCCAGCCCGCTAGCTCCACTCTCGGGGCAACTGCCTTCGCGAGAGCTAGCCGGGTTCGATGGCAGCTGGCCATTTGCCCCTGCGAGCTCACCTCGCGTAACAGGTAGTACGCGTCGTCTCGCTCTCGGGGCAACTGCCTTCGCGAGAGACCAGCTTGCTAGCTTCGCTCTCGGGCAAACCGAGTCATCAAAACGCCCATCGCCAGGCTATCGACCTTGCGATGGGCGCGATTGCTTATAGCCTCAATGACAAATCTGCTGAATGCTAGTCTTTCAGCAAGAGCTCCAAATAGGCAAGCTTAACGCAAGTGCAGAACACGTCGAGCGCGACGTCCAGCTCGTCCAGCGGCGGATAGGTAGGCGCGATGCGGATGTTGCTGTCGAAGGGGTCCACGCCGCCTGGCCAAGTGGCACCCGCATCCGTCATCACCACGCCTGCTTCAGCAGCAAGCGACACGATGCGCTTTGCCGTGTTGTCAGGGCCGTCGAACGATACGAAGTAGCCGCCATGCGGATGTGACCAACTGCAATCGCCCACCTCATCGAGCGCGGCAGCGAGCTTGCTTTCTACCAAGTCGAACTTGGGACGCAGTATCTGCGCATGGCGATCCATATGCGCTAAGAGGCCTTGCGGGTCGCGCAGGAAACGAACATGTCGCAACTGCGCCATCTTGTCACCGCCGATGGTCTGGAATCCGCGATTGGCGCTGATGTCGGCGACCACTTCGGGGCTTGCGGCAACTGCCGCAATGCCACCACCGGGCAACGTCACCTTGCTCGTAGAGGCGAACTTGACATAGCGCGTAGTGGTTCCCGCTTCTTTGCATGCCTGAGCGATGTCGAGCAGTTGGTCTTGCTGGCTCGGCTCGGCCGAAAGGTGATGCACCGAGTAGGCGTTGTCCCACATGATGCGGAAATCGTTTGCAGCGCATTCCATGTTAGCCAAGCGGCGCACTACCTCGTCGCTATAGGTTATGCCGCTCGGATTGGAGTACTTGGGCACGCACCAGATTCCCTTCACGGTGTCGTCGTTGGCTACCATGGCTTCCACCACGTCCATGTCGGGGCCGTCATCGTTGAGGGGCACGGCAACGTTCTCGATGCCGAACTTCTGCGTGATGGCGAAATGGCGATCGTATCCGGGAACCGGGCACAGCCACTTCACGTTGTCGTATTCGGTCCAAGGCTTGGAGCCCAGCACCCCGAAGTCATCGCAGTAGGTGATGTAGTCGTACATGAGGCAAAGCGAGGAGTTCGACCCGATCAGCACGTTGTCGGGCTCATCGTCCAGCATGAACGCCATAAGCTCGCGCGCTTCGCGAATGCCCGCAGGCACTCCATAGTTGCGGCAATCGGCGCCCTCGTCGCTTATGCAATCAGCAGCCGTCTTCAAGATGGTGAGCATGCCATCCGATAGGTTGAGTTGCTCGGAGCTCGGCTTGCCTCGTGCCATGTTCAGATTCAAGCCCTTTGCCTTGAATGCCGCATATTCGCTATCCACCTGGGCCTTCAGTTCTCGAAGCTCGGCTTTGCTCAAATCTGCATATGTCATTGCGAAACCTTCCTTAGATCATAGCGCCTATCGAATGAGCCGGTTTGGATGCCGCATGCCCTAGGCGGGCACCGGACCCTCGAGCACCTTTTCCAAATTGCGTTCCTCGTCGGGCTCGTCCATGTAGTGGTCGAACTCGTCGAGCACCTCTTGGCATGGGGGCTTGGTGGCAAGCGATACCAGCCAGATGGCGAGGCAACCCAAGAGGAACGCCGGTAAAAGCTCGTATATGCCGAACACGCCGCCGAGGGGCTTGATGAGGTTGTGCCATACGAGCACCACCACCGTGCCGGTGATCATGCCCGCGATCGCGCCCTGCTTCGTGGTGCGCCGCCAATACAGGCTGAAGAGGGTGAGCGGGCCGAACGATGCGCCCAAGCCGGCCCATGCGTACGACACCACGTTGAAGATGACCGAGTTCTCGTCCCACGCCACGAAGATGCCGAAGATCAGCACTACGGCAAGCGTGATGCGGCTTACGATGAGCACTTGGTTGTCGGTGGCATCCTTCTTGAACACGCCGCGGAAGATGTTCTCGGCAACCGACGAACCTGTGATGAGCAGATACGACGAGGCTGACGACATCGATGCAGCCAGGATGCCTGAAACCACCAATCCGCAAAGGAACGCCGGCAGCATGGTTTGCGACAGCACGATGAAGATGCTCTCGGCCGCCGATTGGGTAAGCAGCTGCGTGGGCATGAGGTAACGACCGATCATGCCAATCATGATGGCGCAGAACATGGACACTACCACCCACACGATGGCGATGCGGCGAGATGTTTTCACCTCGCCTTCGCTGCGAATGCCCATGAAGCGCACGAGCACCTGCGGCATGCCGAAGTAGCCCAGGCCCCAAGACATGGTGGAGATCACGGTGAGCAAGCCGTATTCGGCAGGAATGTCGAAGAGCGGCTGACCGTCAACGACCAGCTGGATGCCATCGGCACCAGTGGCGGGCACAGCCATGGAGCTCATGGACAAATAGCCAGGAATGTCGGAAAGGAACGCCACGGTGTTGTCGACGCCACCCGCCATGGCGATGGAGCCGATGACCACTACCACCAGAGCGAAGAACATGAGGCAGCCTTGCACGAAGTCGGTTGCTACCACAGAAAGATAGCCGCCTACCATGGTGTAAAGGAACACGATGAGGGCGCCGAACACCATCATCACCGAGTAGTCCCAGCCAAACAGGCTGTTGAACAACTTGCCGCAGGTGACGAAGCAGCTCCCGCAATACACGCAGAAGAAGATGAGGATGATGATGGCAGCAATGGTGGCTACGATGTTCTGCCGGTCATGGAAGCGATTCGAGTAGAACCCGGGCAGCGTAATGGAATTGCCTGCGACCACCGAGTACTTGCGCAGGCGCTTGGCGACGAGCAGCCAATTCAAGTAGGTGCCGCATGCAAGGCCGATGCATGTCCAGCCCACGTCGGAGGCACCGCAGAAATACGCCAAGCCCGGAAGGCCCATCAGCAGGTAGCCCGACATGTCCGATGCCTCTGCGGAAAGCGCCGTGAACCAAGGACCAACCTTGCGCCCGCCCAAGAAGTACTCGGATGTGGACGAGTTAGAGCGCTTCGCATAGATGAAGCCAATTGTGAGAACCACGATGAAGTAGACAAGGATGGCAAGCACGGTCAATGCGTCGCCTGTCTGCAAACCGAACATAGAGCTCCCCTCTCATAGCACGTAAAGCTTGATTATAGCTTTAGTCGGCTAAAGCGAAGGGATTATTCCCCAAACGGCGCATATCTTAATAAAGGGGAAATGCGCCGAATAGGGCGATTGATAATTTGAGAGGAAAGACAGCCTATAAATATAGTAAGGGGTTCACAGCCACGCCATCTACTTCCACTTGGAAGTGCAGGTGCGCGCCGAACGAATTGCCCGTGTTTCCCACGTTGCCGATGTTCTGGCCGCGCGTAACGTAGTCGCCAGGCGACACGAAGGTCACTGATGAGTGCATGTAGGTGGTCGTGATGCCGTTGCCATGGCTGATCACGATCCAGTTGCCCGCGCCGCCGTTCCATCCACCGCCATTGGTGGCATACAGCACGGTGCCGCTGTCGGCAGCGTAGTAAGGAGTGCCCTCGGGGGCTGCGAGGTCGAGTCCCTTGTGGAAGGAGCTGTCGAAGTCGCGGTAGCCGAACTGCGAGGAAATGGTGCCACTGGGTAGGGGATGGGTGAAATACCCATTGCCCATGAGCACGTCGCCGCCTGGCGTGACGCCAGCTGTGCCACCGCCTGCTTCGAGCGCTGCTGCCAGTTCGGCTTCGCGCTTGATGCGCGCCTCTTCAGCTTGTCGGGCGGCCTCGGCAGCAAGCTCTTCTTGGATCTGCAGCTCGGCTGCTTCGGCAGACAAGCTCATGGCTTGGGCTCTGAGCTCCTCTTGCGTGTTCGAGATCTGTTGAGCGCTTGCGTCGGCTATGCGCATCTGCTCGGCTGCGCGTGCCGATTGCTCCTGGTATTGCTTCTTGGCCTCTTCGAGGGCCTCGCGCGCCTGCTTCGTCTCTTGGATGAGCGCCGAGCCCCGGTTAGTGATTGAAGAGCAGAAATCCCATGAGGTGAGGAATTGCTCGAACGAGCTGGTTTGCAGCAACACGTCTATGAACGATGCCGGACCGCCATCTTTGTACATGCTAACGGCAAAGGTGGAAAGGTCGGCTTGGAGTGATGCCAACCTCTGTTCTTCGTGCTCCTGGCGGGCGATGGCATCGTTGGCCAAACGCTCGGCTTCCTCATAGGCAGCTTGCGCGGCATCACGCTGGGCAATGGCCTCGTTGAGGGAGGTTTGCAGCGAGTCCACCTGCGCGAACACCTCATCGGCTTCGGCTTGCTTCTCGGCTGCGGTAACGGCAAATGCTTGCACGGGGCTATAAAGAGGTATGCTCAATGAAAGCGCAGCCACAAGCGCTATTGCGATGAAGCAGGAGAGGGGACGTTTGAGGCTGAAGGTCATGGATGGCTCCGTAAGTGCTTCGATTGTGTAGTGCGGATGGGTGCTTCGGTGCTTGAAATATAGATAAAAGCATTGAGGAGAACGGAGGCCAATAGCATATATCCAGAGAAATGGCACAATCGAAAACGTAAGAATTATGTAGACACTCCCGGGGGCGTGAATGCAGTTGACAGTGATGTATTGCCTCGCGTATCATTCTTCTGCTTTCAACGTGAATCCGCGTGTTGGAAGCAGGCAGCTTGAAAAGTTCACATGATGAAGAGCGAGCCAAAATGGGCGTGTGCCCGAGTGGTTAAAGGGGACGGGCTGTAAACCCGTTGACTATGTCTACCTAGGTTCGAATCCTAGCGCGCCCACCATTTTCTCGCCCGTGTAGCTCAGT
>CANOHY010000040.1 GCA_947565915.1 uncultured Eggerthellaceae bacterium
AGTGCAACCTTCTTGTCGGTCATAGGTATCCTCGCCCTTCATGAATGACTACGGAGCCATGCTACCCATCCACGACGAATGGGCAAACTGATTCCACTTCGTTTGCCGTCTCATTGTACAGGCGAAAGCTGCTTATTCAGAGGGGCAGCAGGCCATCGGTCGCTGGAAAGCGTGACTAGTCCACTTTTTGCACCATGCAATCAATGGCATTGTACGACCATGTGCCGATGAGCGGCTCTCCCGGCGCGCACGTGGTAAGCGTGTTCACGTTGCTCTCCCATATGCCGCCAAGGTCGGGCTCGCAGGGAATCCCGTGCTCGGGAAACCACCAGCCATAATCAACGTTTACCAGGTCGTCGCGCATGCGCGCATATGCCAATAAAAATTCAGCAGTGCCATAATCGGTGGTCAAGCGCACGCGGTCGCCCGCGTTCAGGCCCAGGCGATGCGCGGTAGCCTCGCTCATCTCGGCCACGGGTTCGTTGTAATGCCTCCTGAACTCGGGATTATCCAAGTACATAGACGCATTGTAGGGTTGCTTGCGCGATCCAGTGATCATGCCGATATGCGCGGCACCTTCGGCCTCCAGCCTCTCGATCAGCTCCGGCGAACAGAGCGTGGTTGGTTCCCCCGCAACGGGCAATCGGTCGCCGCCCAGGTGCGGCAAGAGCTCGCTCGCAAGCTCCACCTTCCCCGTAATGGTGGCAAAACCCTGCGGATTGCCGTTGCGATCGGGAAGCAGGTGCTTCTCGAAGGTGGTCGGCATCGAGTAGATGCCTTGCACGCAATAGTCTTCCCAGCTCATGTTCGTGGGCGCAAGTTGGGTTGCGAAAGCCTCGGTTAGCGATTCATCAGGCCACTCATCGGCTTGCCCAAGCCGCATGCCCAGCTCGCGGAAGATGTCGTAATCGGTCTTGCGCTCGTAATAAGGTTCTACGGCTGCAGGACCGCCATAGCCGATGTTCGCCACGCCTCCATGGATCTGGAATATCGGTCGCTCCATGGCACCTGCAACTGGCAGCACGTAATCGGCCAGGGCCGCCGTTGGTGTGATGTAGTAATCTAACACAACAAGAAGGTCGAGGCCCTTCAAGGCATGATAGACACGATTGGTATCTGCGTAGGTGAGAAGCGGATTGGTCGCATTCACCACCAGTGCACGCACCGGATACGGCTCCCCTGTTTCCATGGCGCCGAGCACCAAATGAGGCAATGCGGAGGTCATATAGCGCTGCGGAAGCAGGCGTTCCAGCTTGCCCGATTGCTCAGCCACCACATCGTATCCGGTGTAGCATTGCAGTGGTGCTACGCCTTCGTTCAAGCACAGCTGACGCTGCAAGTCGCCTACTCGCCCGGCAAGCTCGAACTCGACTTCGGAGACGAAGTCGCTCGCCTCGTTGAGGGAACAGGCACCGGGCTTATCCACATTGCCCGTTATGGCGCGCAAGATGCAAAGCGCACGATGCGTAGGCGCCACGCTCTGCCCCACTTGGTCGATGCCACGCCCCGACACCAGCGCCGTGGGGCCATTTGCAAAAGCGCGGGCAGCCGCTTCCACACTGGCTGCATCCACATCGCAAACTTGGCTAACGAACTCAGGGGTGTACGGCTTCACATGCTCTTCGAGCTCGGCGAACCCGTGGCACCACTGATCAACGAACTCCCTATCCACCAAACCATCGCGGATGATCACGTGCGCAAGGCCAAGGGCCAATGTGCAGTCGGTGCCTGGCTTCACCGGCAGCCAGATGTCGGCAAGAGACGCGCATTGCGTACGACGCGGATCCACCACCACCAGCTTGATCCCCTCATCGCGAAGGCCGCGAATGGCTTGCCAGAACGCAGAGTTGTCAGACTGCGCAGGGTTCGTGCCCCAAAGGAAGAACGTCTTGGTGAGTCCAGGGACGATGCTTGCCTCCACTGTCCAGCCGAAGGTGACCACATCCATCCAGATGCGCGGATTCCAGCAGATGGGACCAATGCCCATGTTGTTGGGCGAGCCGAAGAGGTTCATAAACCGATGCAGCGGCCAAAACGACGCATGCGGCCCTCCAATGGCGCTTGCCAGCACGCCTGGGCCATGCTGAGAGCGAAGCTGTTCCAAGCGCGAAGCGATATCATCCAGAGCTTCGTCCCAGCTCACGCGCTCCCATTTGCCGCTTCCCCGTTCGCCAACACGACGCAGCGGATAATTCACGCGCCGTGGAGAGTCGAGCACGTCGAGGTTCATCTTCCAACGGCGACAGCCTGCTAGGATGCGCGCATCATAGGGATAGCGCGATGGATCAGGCTCCAAGTCCACAATGCGCCCATCTTCCACGGTTGCCAGAAAGGCGCAGCAATATCCGCAAAAATGGCAATTGGTCGGTCGTATCTCGCTCACGCTCAACCAACCCTCTCTCAAACCTCGGCCTCGAGGCCGTAGAACTCGCGTGCGCCATACGAGCTATCGAACAGGAAGCGCAACTTCATGTACTGATCGGCGTAATCCCAAGGAAGACGATAGTCGAACAAAAGCTCGAGGAAATGGATGGCGGGAAGCTCACGTACCAGCGTAGAGAGCAAGAAGGTGCAACTCATGCATGCAGTCACCAATGCCGTGCCCCCCGCCGCCTTGGCCTCTTCATGATTCATCTGACACGACTTCAGCGCGGCCGCATCACGCCCAGCCGCCCGCGGGCGCGAACCGCAGCAGACGGAGCGCTTGCGATTATGCTCGGGCTCGACGGTTGCGCATTCGCTCATGAGAATTCGCAGGGCATCGGCGAACTCGCCAGTCTCCCTATCGGGGCACGAATCCTTGAAACAGAAGGTCACATCACCAGCATCGGCTAACCGCGTATCTTGATGAGCAACATCAAGCGCGCGATCTGGGTCGATGCGATAACCCATTTCCACCAGCAACTTTGGCAGCGGAACCACCTCGATGTGCTTCGTCGCTTCGTTCTGCCCGAGGAATCCCCGCAGAGCCGCCACGCAATTGGGGCACGCGGCTACGATGCGCTTGATGGACGTTTGCTCGATATGCTCGCAGAATTGCTGCTCAAAGGCCGGACGAACCTCGGTGGCATCAGGTTCGTATTCCAAGATCTTCCCACAGCAGAGAAGCGAGATACCATCCACTTCGCCCGCATCTCGCAAAAGATCATAGGTAGCCCGAACAAGCGGCATTCCATAGTTCAGAAACGAGCATCCCGGAAAAAAGAGCGACGTGCAGGGAGCAGCTTCATCCTGTCCATGCGCACGCACTGCCTCGAGGCCTGGATACGAGCAGGTTACGTGCGACTTCGACAGCGCATCATCGAAAATGTACTCATCCATGGAACCGCCTTTCATCATGGCAATTGTACCAGCCGCGTCAACCATCCTTGCAGGCATTTGTGGTGGATGACTTCCCGAATAACCGACTTGCACTACTCTTCGCGCTTGGCTTCGCACCCATGCGCCACGGCGCAAGCGCCTGCGCATGTGGGCTGCAGAATCGCTGCTCAAAGCAGTGCAAGTCGGTTTTGCAGAAGTCTAGACCGCGTTGACTTAATGTGGCACGGCTATTTCTGGAGCGCTAAAACGCAGGCGAAATTTCTTGCATATCACTACGACAAACTGGTTCGTTAAGAATTTCGCCGTTGCGTTTGGCGGCGAAGCCTTTAGCCGTGCGCATTAAGGCAAGGCGATTCGATTCTGAAAAAGAAAACGGGCTGGAGCAAAAGCCCCAGCCCGTTCAAAAGTTCCTAGTGCAAGGATTAGTACTCGTTCTCCTTGTAAGCCCAGTTCTGGCCACGATCGAGTTCCTTGCCAGGCTTCATCCAGCGGCTCATGAAGCGCGTATCGTCGGTCTTGAGACGATAGTAGTAGCGATTCTCGCCGGGAAGCGGCTGGCGATCGTCGGACCACACGCACAGGAAGCGAAGCAGCAGGCCACCGCAGAGCACCAGCACGTTGGCAATGATGCCTGCAATCTCACCGCCGCTGATATCCAGGATCAAAGGAATCACCAGGCCGCATCCGATCATGCCAACCCAGAAGAACGGAGCATAGGAGCCCTTAACCCAGCGGGCAGCCACGCGCTGCTGGGTACGGTTGCCATAGCCCAAGAAAGAAAGCACCATGATGAGCAGGATGCATACCTCGCAGAACATGAGGATGATGTCCACCGTATGCAGCAAGTGATGAGCAACTTGCGCCGCATAGTAGTTGTAGTTCGAGAAACCGTAGAGCATAGCCATCAGCTCGTTGCCCTCGCCCATCACACCAGGCCATATGCCAAACGACAGCATGCACATGGCGCAAGCAGTGGAAAGAGCCGAGGTGGTGAACAGAATGGGCAGCGCAGGTGTCGCCCAGAACGAGTGCGCCTTCAAGGTGGAGAGCATGATGCCCGTGTACACCATGATGCCAAAGCCTGCCAAACCAGCAGCCCCCATGCAAACGCCAGCAATGGGCTCCAGGAAGTTGAATACGCTCAGGAAGCCAAGAATGGGCACTTCAGGCGACCAATTGGCCAACAGCCACAGCAGGTCGCCCACGCTGGCGATGGTCAGCAGCACGGCGCCCCATTTGATGATGGAGGTTGCTGCCACATAGGCTCGGTAGAATACGGGCGGCTGTCCCAGTTCGAACACCAGGAAGAACAGGCCGATGACGATGGCGATGAGCGCGATGAAATTCGGGCCCATCATGATGGGCACAAGGTTGGCACCCGCATACACGAACGTGGCAAGGAGCCAGTTGATGAATAGGATGCCGCCGCCGAGACCACCCAAGAACAGGTAGATGGCAATCGGATACTCCCAATAGTGATGGGGATACTGCGGCTTCGCATTCTCTTTCTGATAGGTCTTCTTATCCATGTTTAACGCCTGCCTCCCAGATCATCGATGTAGTAAATCTGCGGGTCGGTGCCAAGTTCTTCGAGCAGGCGGAACGTGTCGACATTGCCGATGAGCTTGGAAATCTCGGATTCGGGATCGTCGATGTCGCCGAAGATGCGCGCCTTCTGGTGGCACGTTTGCACGCAATACGGGTCTTTGCCCGGCTCGTTTTCGCGGCGATCCTTGCAGAAAGTGCACTTGCGCACGAACTGATCGAAGCGACGCACGGTATGCGAGGTATCACGCATGCCATAAGGGCACGCATTCACGCACACCTTGCAGCCCATGCAGATTGCCGAATCCACCCAAACGGTGCCGTCCTCGTCTTGCTTCGAGGCGCCCGTGGGGCAGCAAGGCACGCACTCGGGGTTCTTGCAATGCATGCACAGCGTGGGCAGGTAGTTGCGATGAACATGGGGCCACTCGCCTTCTGCAATCCCGCCAATCACCGGGTTGTAGATGATGTCCATCGGGAGGTCATTCCAAGTGCGGCAAGCAACCGTGCAGGAATGGCAACCGATGCACCGACGCAAGTCTATAGCCATTGCATAACGCGTCATAATGTATCTCCTTTCCTACACTATTCCTGTGCTTCGCCGCTGGCGGCAACAGGCTGGTAATCCATGGTGTAGCGATCGCCCGTGACCATGTCGATGAGCTGCTGGGCAGCCGCATCGTAGGCATAGCCACGATAGACGTCGTACCACACGTTATCCTCGATGCCCTTCACCCAACCACTTGCCGGGTCGAAGATCTTGCCTTCGCCCCACTCGCCCTCGAAGGTCGCGTAGCCCTTCTGGGAATCCCACACCAAGATGGACTGGTCGGGAAGCTCATAAGGTGCGGCTTCGGTCCCAGGATACGTGCGAACACCTGCGATGAACGGAATCTCGTTGTACGAGAAGTCGTAGTACTTCATGTTCGCTTCGTCGTAGAGGAGCTCGGTCGTGGGATCGTACATGTAGCCGGTATTGCGGTCGTAGAGCGCCTTGGTGCGCGGGTTCACCAGCCAGCCCGTCTCCTGGTCGAGCTCGTAGCCCGTGCCCGGCTGATAGAAGACGTCACGGTGCCAATCCCACTCCATGCCCTCGGGGATGTCCGCCGGAGGCTCAGGCGGCGTGAAGGGAATGGGGTCGAAGGCCAAAGGCTGGTCGGAAGGCATCACGGTTACGCCAGGAATCGGCGACGAGCCCGGGATGGACCAGGTGGTGTCTTGGCGCAGCTCGAAGTCGCCAGGGCCGCATTTGTATACCTTGCACAACAGACCGCGCGTTGCCCACGATCCGCCAATGGGGTCGCAGTGCTCCTTGTCGACCGATGTCAGCACGTTGGTGTTCGACTGCAGGCAGCCAAAGGGCGCCTCGGGATCCTCCATGGGATCGCGCTCGGGGAACCACCAACCACGCGGCACCCAAATGGCACGCGGATCCATGGCGGCCTCCACATTGGCGCGCATGCGAATGCGGCCGCGACGCGTCTCGATCCAGCACCAGTCGCCATACTCGATGCCGTAGGTCTTGGCCATGTCGGGATGGATGGTGAAGTACGGATCGGGATAGAGGTAGCGCAGCGCCGGCATGTTGAACTGCTCGGAGTGATGGTACGGCATGAACTGGCCGCCGGTAGTAAGCACCACCGGGTACTCCTGAGCCAACTCGGGGTCGTCGAGCTCGTTTTCGGCGCAACCAACATAGGTGGGCAGTGCCGGATAGCCAAGCTCCTGCAAGATGGTGGACTTCAGCTCCACCTTGCGCGTTGGCGTGCAGAACCCGTTGTCCTTGTACTTGTAGAAGCGTTGCGGCGGGAAGTACATGCGGTATGTCTCCACGAACTCATCGTAGCTGCTCACGGGATATCCGAGCGGCTTGATGACGTCGAAGTACACGTCCTCTTCGGTCTCCCAGGGCCACAGCGCCGGATCCTGGCCGCAAGCCAAGCCCAGCTCGCGCCAGAAGGTGAAGTCGTCGTGGCGATCGTAGAGCGGCTGCATGGCACGCTGCGAGCACAGGATGGAGTCGGTCACACCATAGTTGGTATGCATGACCGGGCGCTCCAAAGCACCAGCTGCCGGGAACACGTAATCGGAATAGTAGGCTGCTGGAGTCATCCAGTAATCAACCGTTACCAGGAACTCGCAACGCTTCAGAGCCTCCAGCACCATCTTCGAGTCGCCATAGCAGCTCACGGGGTTGGTGGCGTTCACGATGAGGGCGCGCACCTGATAGGGGTCGCCCGTGATGATGGCCTTGAACACCGACGGGCCATGAGCTTCGCACATCCATTCCGTAGTGGGAGCCTTGCCCCACGTGGCAATAGCCGTCTTCGCGATGAGCGAGTAGCCAGGCCACGAGGTGAGCTTGAACCACTCCGATCCAATCTGCTTTGCCTTCTGCTCGTCAGGCAGCATGTCGTTGGCCTCGAGCTCTTCGTCGGTAAGGAAGGTCATGGAAGGCCCGGGCATGAGGTCGCCACCAGGGCAGTCGAGATTGCCGGTGACGGCGCGCATGATGGCGCGCACCTGCGAACCCGTCACCGAGGAGGGACCCAGCTGATCCCACGTGCAGCCCCATTGGATGTTAGAGGGCGTGTTGGTGGCGTACATGCGTGCAGCCTCGCGGATCTGCTCGGGGCTGAGCCACGTGATGGGGGCAGCCCACTCGGGCGAGTACTGCTGCATATGCTCGCGAAGCTCATCGAAGCCGATGCACCATTGGTCGATGAAGTCGTAGTCGCACAGGCCCTCGAAAATGATGGTGTGCAGCATTGCCAGCGCCAGCGCGGTGTCGGAACCGGGACGAAGCGGCAGCCAGAGGTCAGCCTTCATCGCCGTCTCAGAATAGCGAGGATCCACCACAATGATCTTCATGCCCGCAATCTGCAGGTCCATGTAGCCGTGCATGCTGGGCAAGGTGGAAGCGCCGGGGTTCATGCCCCACAAGATGACGCAACGCGAACTTCCCAGGTCGGTCTCGAAGGGCGACCAGCCGCTCACTGCCGTCTCCACCATGAAGGTGGGAATCCAGCACAGAAGCGCGTTATGGAAGCTATTGGGCGAGCCGAAGATGTTGAAGAAGCGGCGACGTGCGTAGTCGTCGGTGCGTGTAGTGCCACCTGCCGTTGCTACGGCCTCAGCGCCGCTTTCGGCCTTGATCTGATTCAGGCGCTCGGCAACTTCCTTGATGCCTTGATCCCAGGGAATCTGCTCCCATTTGTTCTCGCCTTTCGCGCCCACACGCTTCAGGCAGTGGTTGATGCGCGCCGGATGATGCACGTGCCGCAACGCGATGTTGCCGCGGCAGCATAAGCCACCCGCATTGGTGTAGTCGGGATCGCCCTCGATCTTGATGACATCGCCATCTTTCACATAAGCGAGGACGCCGCAATTGGCATGGCAGAAGTAGCAAGCGCTCTTCTTGACCTCTACACCCGGAGCATGGATGTCGACTTGCGTCATAGGCCTTCCCTCTTCTCTCTCGTTTCCCTTCTTAGCCCCTCGCGTCATGTAATCTTTGAACACATAGACAGACGCCACTATTGGGTATAACCATTCGGATTATACAGAGTTGCCCTGAGATTTCCACCATGTATTCGGTCGGTCGCATATGTTTTCGAAAAGGGGCACTGTGGCGCTTCTGACGTGCGCTCTTGCGTCTTCAACCTGCCCTTTTTCGTGCGAGTGCGCATCATGTGGCTATCGGTTGGCTTCCTTGGGCTTTCCAAGGCATTTCCGTTTGTGCGTGGTGCGAATAAGCCGGTTTTCACGGAGCGTCGTTGCGCCAATCTGCAAGACGCAGCAGACGACGCGCTTACTTTGCGGCGAAAGAGGGCAGATGCCCAGGGGATGCATTGGCAATGTAGCTGCGAGATGGACCGGCCTACCATCGAATGCACGCAGTCGTCGCCTGCGAGGAAGGAAGCACCATGAAAGCACTGCCCCTGCGAAACCGGTCAATAGCATCTTCGTCGCAGCCACCACTGCGCTTAGCGCTTGCAGTCGTGCTGATGCTTGCCCTGACAGCTTTTCCCTTGGGAAGGGCGCTGGCAAGGCAGGATGCAACAGCCGAGCGCTCGTTCTTGCCGCAAAGCTTTGCTGCAACGAATACCATGACCGATGCATACGGTGTGACCAGAGGCGAGCTGGTCTCATGGTTGAAGTCGCACGAGAGCGACTCGTACTACCTCACAACCCCTTACATTGGCGGCGACTGGCGCTCGCCCAACGGCGACATCAACGGTTGGGGCGAAGACAGCGATGGCGTCACAGCAGGAATGAACTGCACCGGCTTCGTGTGGCATGCGCTCTGTGCGGCCCATGGCTGGAAGGACGATATCGCCAGCAAGCTGCCCGGCATGTCGTATTGGCTCGCCGCAGTGCGCGAACATAATATAGAGAACTATTGCTTCGACACCAAAGCGGAGATGCTCGCATCGGGCGTGTTGGAAAAGGGCGACATCATCTGGATGTGGGATGGCCCGGCTTGGGAGGTCAAGGGAACGCATCATGTTGCCATCTTCTGGGGCGACTCCCCCTCCCAAGACCTCATGTGGCATAGCGGAGCCGCAGATGGCAATGGCCTTGGTGGCCTCAACGAGATTTCGGGCATCCACGGAAAGGCCGACAACGTCAACTTCCAAGTGCTCAAGATGGGCGGCCATTTGAAGGGCTCGCTACAACTGACCAAAGCCTCCACACTGCCGGCCATCACAGATGGCAATGCATGCTATTCGCTTGAAGGCGCCGTATACGGGCTTTTCGAGAACGAGAAGTCTGCCCGCAGCCATGATGCCTCGAAGGCGCTTGCCACCTTCAGCACCGATGCGCAGGGACATGCCGCAAGCGACCAAACGCTCGACGCGGGCGACTACTTCGTTTCCGAATGCACGCCATCAACCGGTTTCATGCTCGATGCCGAGATATATGCCGTCAGCATCCAACCTGAGACAACCACGACGGTTGGCATACCTAAGCCTGATAGCGCACAAGCAGGGGCCGTTGTTCCCGAGGTGCCGCAAACAGCTGCTCCAGGCGAGCTCGCATTCAAAGTTGATGCCGAAACAAAGACGGGCCAAGGGTCGGGTGCCGCCACGCTTCGCGGCGCAACGTTCGAAGTGCGCTATTACGACGGCTATTACGACACGAGCAACTTGCCGTCAAAGAGCAAGCGTACCTGGGTTGTAGCGTCAAACGAGGATGGCGCTGTGAAGCTCGATACCTCTAACCTCGTATCAGGCGATGCCCTCTACCAGCTATCGAGTGGCACTTGCTGCTTGCCTTTGGGAACCTATAGCATCAAAGAAGTATCGGCGCCTCAAGGCTATCTGCTTGGTGGAGGCACAAGCGGCCTATCGCGCATCGTGCATGTGCGGCCAGCGGCTGATGGCGGACAAGTGGCCATCTACGAGGCTCCCACCATCGAAGATCGCGTGATCAGAGGAGATTTCTCATTCACGAAGGCAGACGGTCAGACCGGCGTACGTTTGGGTGGCATTCCCTTCAGCATCACCTCAACAACCACCGGCGAGAGCCATGTCATCGTGACCGATGCGAACGGAATGGCGTCAACCGCAAGCTCGTGGAACGAGCATTCTAAAAAGACGAATGGCAACGATGCTGCACTAGAGGCAGCAAGGCCTGGTGCAATGGTGGATGCAACTACGCTTGACGCACGCTGCGGCATATGGTTCAGCGGCAATGCGCAGGCAAGCGGCACACCATGCGATTCAGTGGGCGCACTGCCCTATGATACCTACCACGTGGTAGAACTGCCTTGCGAAGCCAACAGAATCTATGCCATGGCAGAATTCGATGTGCGTATCTCCCGCGAGAATCTGATACTGGACATAGGCACCATCGATAACAACCTTAGCCCTTTCGTGGATACCTATCTGGCCAACGATTTGGGCAGCAAGCAGGTTGAGCCCGCCGAGCAAGCTCAGATTAGCGATTCCGTGTACTATTCGAACCTCACGCCGCAGAAGCACTACAGGCTAGAAGGCGAGCTGCATTTGCTTGGCGAAGAATGCGAAGACGAGGGCATCTTCGCAACCGGCAGTGTGGAATTCACCCCTATCTTTCCTTCTGGGCAGGTGGAGGTTGCATTCGAATTCGATGCCACCGAGCTGAACAACAGCAAGCTCGTGGCTTTCGAGACCTTAACCGATCTAGAGGGAGGCGTCATCGCATTCCACAACGACCCTACATACGAAGCGCAGACGATTTACGTAGAGGAAACCGAAGAGCCACCGGCGATACCCGACCCTGACCCAGAACCACAACCTTTGCCTGACCCAGAACCAAAGCCGTTACCTGAACCTGCAGCTGAACCAGAGCCGCAACCCGAGCCTGAACCGGAGCCACCCATTGAGACCATCCCCAAAACAGGTGATGCAGCTCAAGCGCTTCCCTTCGCCCTCGTAGCCGCTATCGCATTGGGAGCTGCTTTGCTTGCTCGCAGGAAGATTCGGCACAAGAGGCAAGTCATCAAGGTGCAGCGTGGTCCCCTGCTGCCCCAAAGCCCCGATTGGACATGGCCAGAAAACTGGCGCCGCTAGAATCCCCAAAAGCGAACCTCGGGCTCAAGCAATACGCCCGAGGTTTCCTGCACTTTTGCTATGACTTCCTCAATCAGCTGTTTCACATCATGCGCCGTAGCACCACCCGTGTTCACAACGAAGCCTGCATGCTTCGTTGAAACCTGCGCTCCCCCGATGCTTTTGCCTTGCAGGCCAGCGTCTTGGATGAGCTTTCCGGCGAAATGCCCTTCTGGCCGCTTGAATGTCGATCCCGCGCTCGGCATGTCCAAAGGCTGCTTCTCGCGACGGCGCGTGGCCAAGTCGTCCATGAGGGCCTTTATGGCCGTAGGGTCTGAGGATCGCAAAGCAAGCTGAACCGAAAGGACTATGGAGCCATCATGCGCGAATGCGGAGGTACGATACCCCCAGCCTGCCTCTTCGGCAGACACGCGTCGCAGCTCACCGGTCTCTGAGAGGCATTCGACATGCGTGGCAACATCCTTCAGCTCGCCGCCATACGCACCGGCGTTCATCATCGCAGCTCCGCCTATGGTTCCTGGAATGCCAGCAGCGAATTCGAAGCCTGTCAGGCCTGCCTCGAGCGCCAAGCGCGCAATCGCGCTGTTCGCAGCGCCCGCTTGGGCGATCACGATGCCCGCTTCATTCACCTCTATGCGCGAGAAACTCGGCCCCAAATGCAGTACCACACCAGGAAGGCTTTCGTCAGAAACAAGCACGTTGCTGCCACGCCCCAGAACATGAAGCGGCAAGTCCCTTTCGCGGCAATACCGCACTATCTCTGCAACCTGCTGCTCCGATTCGGGGCTTACGAAAAGCTCTGCTGGCCCGCCTATGCGAAAGGTGGTGTGCGCCGATAAAGGCTCATCGACCAAAACGGCATCTTCGCCCAAGGTTTCGACCAAGAAGCGATAGGCATTCTCGTCCATGTGAAATCGTGCCTTAGATGCGCTCAACGCTACGAGATGGCATAGCTTACGGTAACAGCAGCTTGCACATCTACAGTCGGCATGCTCGACGACAACCCATCTATCTTCTCGGCATCGAGCAAGGAGGCATCGCCTGGCACCGACAGGGTGACCTTGTCGGGATCGGAATTCTCCACCATGTTCACCACGCGACCCACATACACGTCACTTGCTGATGCTAGCGTTTCGGCCTTCGCATGCGCTGCATCGACTGCTGCAGCGAGCGCCTGCTTATAGGCACTCTCGCGATCGGCCACTACGAAATGCAAGTTCGAAAAACCCGTGGCACCGAGGGTACGGCTTTGCTGCACCAGACCAATCACCTTGTCGATTGCCATTCCGCGAACTTCAACGGTTGCATGGGCATCGTATCCTACGATCTGGTCGCTCATGTCGTAGTAGACAGTCTCGGGGCCAGTTTCCACCCAATTGCCCCAGTCATCCCAATAGCCGCCCATGACCTGCTCTTCAACGTATCCACCCCAAGCAGCCACAACATCGCCATCGGCTTTGACTATGTCCTGATCAGACAAGCCAGCCTCCTTCGCCAGATTCGCGATGGCTTCGCGTGCTGCCGTGGCAGCTGCTCGCGCCTGTGCTTCATCGTCTGCGCGCGAGGCAATGGAAATGGTGAAACTTGCAGAATCGGCCGGAACCTGGGCGCTTCCATCGGCAGATACCGTAATGGCGTTGTCGCTTGAACCAGACGACCCCGCACATCCTGCACCGATCAGGCACACGGTCAATGCTGCGGCAATCGCCAGAACACCAATGATGCGTTTCATGATTCTCCTTAGATGCTGCGTTTGCACTACGTTTGATGCTTCCAACATTGTAACCGACAGACGAGCATTCGGCACGCTCAAGCGAATCATCGAGCAACCAGCCCGCTTGGCGGTTAGAGTATCATGATTCAATCATATTGCTCGAAGGCAAAGACTTGATGCAAAGCGCAAGCGAAGGTGCAGCATGGACAGCGACTTCCAAAGGGAACAAGACCACCTCGATTGGACCTATGACCTACTCAAGTCCATCGAAGAGGAAACCG
>CANOHY010000041.1 GCA_947565915.1 uncultured Eggerthellaceae bacterium
ACAGGGTTTTCGCCCACTACATCTGGGAAATCCTTTGGCATTTGGATGATTCGGCACAACATGTTGGGCCACCTTCATTAGCAGGCACTAGATAACGCTCGGGTAACGAAACGTGTGGATTTTCGGGTGAACGGTTCCCTCTCGAACGATGCTCGAACGGTCGCTACAATGGCCCCATGAGCATCGCATCTGCAATCGAGGAGTACTTGGGGCACCTGAGCATCGAGCGAGGAAGCGCCCCGCTTACCATTGAAGCCTATAGCGCCGACTTGTCCGACTATGCCGCATACCTCGAGGAAGCGGGAATCGATTCCCTGCAGGATATAACGCGCGATACCATCACAAGCTACGAAGCCGACCTTCTCGAGCGCGGGTATGCTATAAGCAGCGTTGATAGGCACCTCTCGGTGCTCAAAGGGTTTCACCGCTTCTGCGTGCAGGAGGGCCTCGCCGAGAACAACCCAACAGCAACGGTGAAGCTGCCTGCAGCGCCCGACCGCTTGCCCGACGTGCTGGGCATCCAGCAAATGAGCCAGCTTCTCGACAGCCTGCCTCGAGAAACGCCCATCGAACTGCGCAACCGAGCCCTGATGGAAGTGCTCTACGGGTGTGGCCTGCGCGTGAGCGAATGCGTTGGGCTCGACCTGTCGGACTGCGCTTTCGAAGAGGGATACGTGCGCGTAACGGGCAAAGGCGACAAGCAGCGCATCGCGCCCATTTCGGGATGCGCGCAAGAAGCGCTCGTCGCTTACTTGGAAGACGGCAGGCCACAACTTGTGCAGAGCTACTCCGCACCCACGTCTGCCGTTTTCCTGAATGCACGAGGCGGTCGGCTCACGCGCCAGTCGATCCACAAAGTGGTGGCAGAAGCCGGCTTATGCATTGGCATAGAGAACCTGCATCCGCACACGCTGCGCCACTCGTTCGCCACGCACATGCTGGAAGGCGGGGCCGACCTGCGCGTGATCCAGGAGATTCTGGGGCACTCCGACATATCCACCACGCAGATCTACACTCATGTGAACCGCTCGCACATCCGAGAAGAGTATCTAAGCGCCCACCCACGCGCATGAAGTTCATACACTGCTCGCATTGCTTTTCGCGCTTGGCTTCGCACCGCGCGTTACACAAAGGCGGCGTGCTTCAGCTTTAATGCGCGCTGCCTTGGCTTCGCACCCAAACGCTACGGCAAAATCTTTGACGAACCTGCCTATCAATCTAACATGGCAGAGATTTCACCTGCGTTTGTGGGCTGCAGAATCGACAGCGTCACATTAAAGCTGAAGCACGGCACCTAACCTTGATAATAGCGATGTTGTTCGTACTTCGGTTCGCAGCACACGTTGATCCCCAAGCTGCGATAGAGCAGCTCGTCGTCGGTGGGGATGATGATGCTGAAGTAGGCATCGCAGCCGCGCAAGTCGCTGGCAGCTTCGATAGCGGTGGCGGCAAGGGGGCTGGTTAGCGAGCTGGTAGAAAGCGCGATGAGCATCTCGCGCGGATGAAGGCGCGGGTTCTTGTGGTGCAGCTGCTCGGTGCGCAAGCGGCAGATGGGCTCGAGGGCCTGGTCGCTGATGATGTACATGCTGTCGTCGATACCGGCCTGCGCTTTGAGGGCATTGAGCAGAAGCGACGAAGCTGCGCCCAGAAGCGTGGAAGTCTTGCCTGTCACCACGCGTCCATCGGGAAGCACCATGGCGCCGGCGGGACCACCTGATTGCTCCTCCTTCGCCAATGCGGCCTCATGGGCAGGCGAGAGGTTCACATCCACGCCGGCCTTCTTCATCAGCATCTCGGCTTTGGCGATGAGCTCGTTTCCCTGCCCGAGGCGGCGCGCTTCGGTGGCTATCTGGAAGTAGCGGCGCACGATCTCGAGGTTCGCAGCCTCGCGGCAAGCATCGTCGTCGCAGATCGCAAGCCCCGCCATGTTCACGCCCATGTCGGTGGGCGACTTGTAGGGGCTCTCGCCCACGATGCGCTCCATCATGGCTTTCAGCACGGGGAATATCTCGATGTCGCGATTGTAGTTCACGGTGGTCTCGCCATAGGCTTCCAGGTGGAAGGGGTCGATGGCGTTCACGTCAGCGAGGTCGAGAGTAGCCGCCTCGTAGGCGATGTTCACGGGGTGGTCGAGCGGCAGATTCCAAATGGGGAACGTCTCGAACTTGGAATAGCCCGCGGATACGCCGCGCTTGTACTCGTGGTAGAGCTGCGAAAGGCACGTGGCCATCTTCCCCGAACCAGGGCCAGGGGCCGTGACCACCACCAGCGGGCGCTCGGTTTCGATGTAATCGTTCTTTCCGTATCCCTCGTCGCTCACGATGCGGTCGATGTCGTAGGGGTAGTTCTCGATGGGGTAATGCAGGTAGCTGCGAATGCCGAGCGCGTCGAGGCGCTGCCTGAACGAATCGGCTGCCGGCTGGTTGCGGTATTGGGTTATGACCACGCTGGATACGTAGAAGCCAAGGTCGCGAAACACATCCATGAGGCGAAGCAGGTCCTCGTCGTAGGTGATGCCCAGATCCCCGCGCATCTTCGAATGCTCGATGTCGCTCGCGCAGATGCAGAAGATTATCTCGGCATCGTCAGCAAGGCTCTGCAGCATGCGCAGCTTCGTATCGGGTTCGAACCCCGGCAGCACGCGCGATGCATGATAGTCGTCGAAGAGCTTGCCGCCGAACTCCAAGTACAGCTTGCCGCCCGATTTCTCGATGCGCTCGCGGATGCGCTCGCTTTGCAACTCGATGTACTTGTCGTTGTCGAAGCCGATGCGTCGTGCCATGCAAGGATCCCTCTTTACTCGAACGCTTGTCTTTGAGCAGAATTATAGCAAGGGCTTCCGGCGTTTCTGAAAAACTGATCGTACAAGGATGCAGCGCGCTGGAGCTTGGCATGCGCTGCCTTGGCTTCGCACCCAAACGCGACGGCGAAATCTATGACGAACCAGCAAACCATACGCACAAGCAGGAGATTTCACCTGCGTTTGTAGGCTGCAGAATCGGCAGCGTCATGCCAAGCCCCAGCACGTCCTTTCACGCATCCTATGCGAGTGCTGCTGCAATGAAATCGCGGAAGAGGGGATGCGGCCTGGTGGGACGGCTCTTGAACTCGGGGTGCGCTTGGCTTGCCACGAACCAAGGGTGGTCGGCAAGCTCGATCATCTCCACCAGCTGCTCGTCGGGCGATACCCCACTGATTATCATGCCTGCTTGCTGGAGCGCATCGCGATAGGCATTGTTCACCTCGTAGCGATGCCGATGGCGCTCGTATATCAAATCATCGCCGTAGGCCTCGTGCGCGTGCGTGCCAGGAACTACCTTGCACGGATAGGCACCTAGCCTCATGGTGCCACCTTTGTCATCCACATCGTACTGCGAGGGCATGAGGTCGATCACGCGCGCAGCTTCCTCGTTTACGTCATCGCCCGTTGCCTCGCTTGCGAACTCGCCCGACGTAGCGCCCGCAAGCCCCAGCACGTTACGAGCGAACTCGCACACCGCCACCTGCAAGCCCAGGCAGATGCCCAAATATGGCACCTTGTTCTCGCGCGCATAGCGAGCAGCCAGTATCTTGCCCTCGAACGCGCGCTCGCCGAAACCACCTGGCACCAAGATGCCATCCATCGACCCGAGCACATCACCCACATTGGATTCGGTGAGCTCTTCGCCATCGATGAGATGGATATCGACCTTTGCATCGTTCGCCACGCCGGCATGCTCGAGAGCCTCCATGACTGAAAGGTACGCATCGGGCAAGCTGGTGTACTTGCCCACCACGGCGATATCGACCTGCTTGGCAAGGCTCTTCGACCTCGCAAGGAATTCCTGCAAGGGCTCAAGATGTATGGGGCGTGCTTCGAGTCCCAAATGCTGGCAAACCTTGGAGTCGAAGCCCTGCTCGTAGAGGTTGAGCGGCACCTCGTAGATGGAAGGGGCATCTTCGCATGCCAGCACCTCGTCGGGCTCCACGTCGCAGAACAGGGCGATCTTCTCGCGCGTCTTCGCATCCACCTCGTGATCGCTGCGGCACACGATGAAGTCGGGCGTGACGCCCATGGATTGCAGTTCCTTCACCGAGTGCTGCGTGGGCTTCGTCTTCACTTCGTGGGCGGCGGCAATGTAGGGCACGAGCGTAACGTGCACGAACAGCACGTCTCCTTCGTGCTCCTTCTTGAACTGGCGTGCCGCCTCGATGAACGGCTGGCCCTCGATGTCGCCGATCGTGCCGCCTATCTCGGATATCACGATGTCGGCGCCTGACTGCTCCGCCGCGCGGCGAATGCGCTCTTTGATTGCTTCGGTTACGTGGGGAATCACCTGCACGGTGCCACCTAGGAAATCGCCATGCCGCTCGCGCGCGATGAGCGATTGGTATATGGAGCCCTGCGTGAAGTTCGATTCGCGCGAGAGGTTCTCGTCGATGAAGCGCTCGTAATGGCCGAGGTCCAAATCTCCCTCGTGGCCATCTTCGGTCACGAACACCTCGCCATGCTGGAAGGGCGACATCGTGCCCGGGTCCACGTTGAGGTAGGGGTCCATCTTCTGCATGGTCACCTTGTAGCCGCGCGCCTTCATGAGATGCCCGAGCGATGCGGCGGTGATGCCCTTGCCCAGCGACGAGACCACGCCACCTGTTACGAAGATGTGCTTAGCCATGAGACTCTCTTCTCTCGCACTAACCATTCAAGGATAGACCCAAATATGTGGCTGCACGTCCTGGGCTTAGGACATTTAAACCCCTGTTAACGAAACTCGTTCAAAATGAATCTCTTCATGCGCACTACCTCAATGGAGACGAAGGGGTCAGGTCAAACTGTCCTATCCGTATCATGATACGGATAGGACAGTTTGACCTGACCCCTTCGTCCTGACGGCAAAACTCGAACTATTCCAGCATGGTTGGCGCTAGCGTGCTCTCGATGATGTCACTTATGGTCGAAGAAGGTGCGGGATACCTGCTTGTAGAAGCTCTCGCGATTGCAGGTGAGAAGCGTGGTAGGCTGCTCCCCCACCTCCACGACAACCGACCGAATGGGTTGGCCAAACGAAAGCGCATCGCCATCGACGAACAGCGACACCTCGCTTGCGCTGTGGCTTCCCTCTTCGAAGCTGACCTCCACCACATCGTGATGCTCGGCAACGATTGCACGCGAGTTCAAGGTATGGGGCGCCAGCGGCACCACCACCATGCCCCGATGGCTCGGGCCAAGAAGCGGCCCTCCTGCAGAGAGCGCATAGGCCGTGGAGCCCGTCGCCGTGGCCACGATGATGCCATCCCCACGCATCGAGGCAATCTTGTCGCCGGAAATGGAGAAGTCGAAATCTACGATGTGACCAAGCGCGCCACGAGCGATGGCTATCTCATTGAAGGCGAAGAACTCGCGTGGCTCGGTCGACGAACCTGCCGACGTGCCCTCCAACGACTCCCCCAACGAATCGGCGCAAGCATCCTCGTCGCCAAAGCATTCCACGCGAATGCGCAGGTTCATGCGGCGCACTGCCTGAAGCTCGCCCGCTAGCGCATCGGCAATGAGCGGAATGGCGCCATCTTCGATCGTGTTCGCGAGAAAGCCCAGATGCCCCATGTTGACGCCAAGTATCGGCGCGTCGAGCAAGGTTGCCAAGCGTGCAGTGTGGATGATGGTGCCATCGCCACCCAAGGTGACGATGAGGTCGCATGCATCCCCGTAGCGCTCGGCAACATCCTTGCCCGCAGCCTCGTACACATAAGCGCTATCGGGCAAGTCCGACACGTCCAGCGTGGCATAGTCGATGCCCTGAGATGCGAAGTATGCCGACACCTGGAACAACATGTCGACGACGGCTTTGTTCTTGCGATTAGAGACTATCAGGATTCTCATATGCGCCCATTTTCTTGAAATAGCTTGCTAGATACCGCTAACAGCGGCACTCGCCGCTACAATGATACCTGATTTATCGCAGAGCAATCGATTCGCGTGCCATCATGCGCGCTTTGAGGAGAGCCTTGAGCACCCGGCCAGAACACGGACGACATGCGCGCCAGCCATCGAGCGCCCCCACGAAGCAGCAAGCTTCCCCCAAGCGCGCGCATGCGACACCGGCGGAAGCTGGGCGCCATGCCCGACAAGGCTACGGGCAGCAACCAAGACAGCAACCCAGTCCGAGGCATCTTCAGCAGTCGAAGCAGACTCGGCAAGCAACAGCCGATGCGTCTCGTCGAACAGAACCCGAGCAATCGCCAAAGCCAGAGGAGCATAAGCAGTCATCAGTCGCGCGCTCGACGGCGCTTATGTCGGCTGCCACGCTGCTCTCGCGCATCACTGGGCTCGTGCGCACCTGGGCCATGGCCTTCGCCTTGGGAAACTCCCTGATTACCAGCGCCTACCAAGTAGCCAACAACATGCCCAATGTGGTGTTCGATTTCGTAGCCGGAGGCCTTCTGGGTGCTGCCTTCATCCCCGTGTACCTGTTGGAAAAGGAGCGCAAGAAGAAGGACGGCGGCAACGAGTTCGCATGCAACCTGCTGAACCTCACCATCGTGGTGCTCGGCGTGCTCACGTTGCTCTCGAGCTTCTTCGCGCCGCAGCTCATTGCCACGCAAACGTTCACGGTGGGCAGCTCCGATGAGGTGGTTGAGCTCTCGGTGCTGTTCTTCCGCATCTTCGCATTCCAAATCGTGTTCTATGGCATAAGCGGCATCGTCACCGCCGTGCTCAATGCCAATCGCGTCTACTTCCTTCCGGCAGTTGCACCGGCGCTGAACAACATCTGCGTCATCGTGTCGTTCTTCGCCTACATCCCTCTTTCGTCCGTCGACCAGCAACTGGCCATCATAGTGCTGGGCGTGGGCACTACCTTGGGCGTGGCCCTGCAAGCCATCATCCAGATTCCCGCGCTCAGGAAGACGGGGTTCCACTACCGCGCCGTTATCAACCTACGCGATCCTGCGCTCATCGAAGCCATGAAGATCGCACTGCCCACTATGATCTACATCGTTGGCACGCTGGTCGCCTTCTCGTGTCGCAACGCATTCTCGCTTTCCGTGGGCGAGAATGGCCCTTCCACCTTGCTCTATGCCTGGACGTGGTATCAGCTGCCCTATGGGGTGGTGTCGGTCTCGCTTTCACGAGCCTTGTTCACCGAAATGGGCGATGCGGTAGCGAAGCAGGATTGGAAGGGCCTGCGCGAACTCGTGAGCAGTGGCATCTCTGGCAACCTTCTGCTCGTCATTCCGCTTGCGGGCTTGATGATCGTGCTGTCTACCCCTCTCATGGAGCTGTTCCAAGCGGGAGCCTTCAATGCGGGCGACGTAGCCTACGTAGCCTCAGTGCTGGCTGCGTGGCTTACCAGCTTGCCTTTCTATGCAGTGCTCATGTTCTTGTACAACGTGTTCGCAGCGCTGCGCAAATTCATGCGCTTCGCCGCTGCGAGCACCGTGCTGGTGGTGCTGCAATGCGTGCTGTACTACCTCTTGTGCCGTCCTGAAGCCCTCGGGCTTCTTGGCGTACCTGCTGCCGACATCGTCTACTACGGTGGGTGCTGTATCATCTTGCTGATCGTCCTTGGCAAGATGATTGGGTCGTTCAGGTTCGGCTCAATCATCTGGATGGCGTTGCGCGCGCTTGCAGCAACGGCGTTTGGCATGGCTGCGGCCTACTTCATCAACGCCTTCTTGCC
Organism: uncultured Eggerthellaceae bacterium; assembly: GCA_947565915.1. Classification (GTDB taxonomy): domain Bacteria; phylum Actinomycetota; class Coriobacteriia; order Coriobacteriales; family Eggerthellaceae; genus UBA9715. The sequence continues at coordinate 7,659 of CANOHY010000041.1, forward strand.
CGTTGGTGCTGGCATGCTTGGCGGATTCGTGAGGCTGGTGGTGGCCGGAGGCGTGGGACTTGTCGTGAGCTTTGGGCTATGCGCGCTCTTCCGCATCCCGCAAATGTCTATCGTCACATCGTTACTTGGCCGCATAGTTGGCAAATTGAAACGCTGAATCGAGGACCTATGGACGCAATCAGAGAATGGTTCCGAAACATCATAGGAAGCGACCATTTCCGCGCATACCTGATAGCTCTTCTCATCATCATCGCCACCATCATCATCTCGCGCCTGTGCACCGTGCTTCTTCGCAAGCTGTTGCGTCGCGACGACTCCCCTCTGCCATCAGCCAGCATCATCGTGAACATACTGCGCATCTGCGTATGGCTTGCGGGCATCTCCTTCATGCTCTCGTCGTGCTTCAACATCGATATGTCAGCCATCTTCGCAGCTCTTGGCGTAGGCGGCATCGCCATCTCGCTCGGCTTGCAGCAAACGCTCCAGAACTTCTTTGGCGGTTTGCAAGTCACCTTGATGAAGATCATCATCCCCGGCGAGCACATCATCGTAGGCACAACGCAGGGCATCGTGAAGGATGTGAATTGGCGCCAAACCACGCTAATCGACTTCGACGGAAGCGAGCACATCATTCCGAATTCGCTCATCAGCTCCGACGAGATCATAAAAATCGACCCAACGGCGCTTGTGTCCACGCCGCTCACTTTGAACTACTCGGGCAACGACATGAACGGGTACCTGCGTGCACTCGAAGACGCAGCGAAAAAGGCAGTGGAGCCCCTCGCGAAACTTGCGAAGGACCCTTGGATCTTAGTAACCAGCATCAACGAAGATGCCTTGGATGCAACGCTGCGGTTCGTGCTGAACGAGCCCGAGAAAGTGCGCGAATGTCGCGATGCAGCGCTTCGCGCCATTGCCCCGCTCACCGAGTCGCCCTCTATCACCGTGAAGCAATCTTCCTGAACCTGGCTTGTTTGGGAAGCCCCTTTCGCAATCCCCAATAATGCAAGGAGGGCACGAGCGAAGCCCGCGCCCTCCTTGAAAACGGAATCGATGCGAAGCTTACTCTTCGCCTACTGCCTGACCCTTCTGGTCGTAGTTGCGCTGAATCTGCGGGGCAATCTCGATACCGGGGCTCATCGTTGAGGAGACCGCAATCGACTTCACGTACTTGCCCTTGGCGCTTGACGGCTTCACGCGCAGGATCTCGTCGTAGATAGCGCCGTAGTTCTGAGCGAGGGCTTCAGCTGTAAAGCTTGCCTTTCCCATCACCACATGGCAGATGCCGAATCGGTCGGCACGATACTCCACGCGACCGCCCTTGAGGTCGTTGATGGCCTTGGCGACATCTTGCGTCACCGTGCCCAGCTTGGGGTTCGGCATGAGGTTGCGCGGGCCCAAGATCTTACCCAAGCGACCAACCTTGCCCATCTGGTCGGGCGTAGCCACTGCAGCGTCGAACTCGATGATGCCCTTCTGGATATCCTCGATGAGGTCATCGGAACCAACGATGTCGGCTCCTGCCTCCTGCGCCGCACGAGCAGCGTCGCCCTCGGCGAACACGGCCACGCGCACCGTCTTGCCCGAACCATTGGGAAGGGCAATGGTACCGCGAATGTTCTGATCGGCCTTGCGCGTATCGATGCCCAAGCGGAAGTCGACGACCACCGTTTCGTCGAACTTGGCATCGGAAACCTCCTTCAGAAGCTCGAACGCCTCGTAAGGAGCATAGATCGCATCGCCGATCTTCTCCTCTGCTGCACGATAGCTCTTGGATCTCTTTGCCATTTCGAATCTCCTTCGTGGTAGTTAGCGAGTGCGTTTGCACTCTCCCATCTTCTGACTAGCAGGCTTGGCGCATGGCCAGCGCTAAGCCCACGAATCAACAATCCTATGCGCCAGCCTGACGCAACTGCTCGGCCAGCTTGCGGCTGGGGATGTACTTCTTCTTCATCTCGCGCCCCTCGATGCGCACACCCATGGAACGCGCCGTGCCGGCGATGATCTCCATAGCGGCCTCGATGGTGTTAGCGTTCAGGTCCGGCATCTTCTGCTCGGCTATCTCGCGAAGCTGATCTTCGGTGAGCGTGCCCATGAAGCGCAGCTGGGGAATGCCCGAGCCCTTCTCGATGCCCAACTTCTCCTTGATCAGGAACGCAGCCGGAGGCGTCTTGCATACGAACGAGAACGACTTGTCCTCGTAAACCGTGATCTCAACAGGGATGATGGTGCCAGCTTGGTCCTGCGTTTGGGCGTTGAACGCCTGGCAGAACTGCATGATGTTGACGCCCTGAGCGCCCAGCGCCGGGCCAACCGGAGGAGCAGGGTTCGCACCGCCAGCCGGGATTTGCAGCTTGATGAAACCAGATACTTTCTTTGCGGGAGGCATTGTCGTAAATCCTTTCGATCCGTTATCAATCGCTTGCGACAATCGTGAGAAGCCCCGGTCCACGCGGGCACGACTGTGCAAAGTCAAACGCTATACTTTGGCCACCTGGTCGAACGAGAGCTCGACGGGGGTTTCGCGCCCGAAGATGGAAACCATCACGCGCACCTTGCCCGATTCCGGCATGACCTCGGCCACGGTGCCGTCGAAGTCGTCGAACGGACCCGACACCACCTTCACCGTCTGGCCAACCTCGATGGAAGTGGTCGCCTTATTGGCCACGCCGGGCTTTGCCTTGCTCACGCCCATGATCTTGTTGTACTCGTCGCGCGTGAGCGGTTCGGGGTTGCCTTGGCTTCCCACGAATCCGGTGACGCCCGGGGTGTTGCGCACCACGGCCCAGCTTTGCGGGTCGAGTTCCATGCGCACCAGAACGTAGCCCGGCAGCACCTTCTTCTCGGATTCGACGCGCTTGCCACCTTCCTTGATCTCGGTGACAACCTCGGTCGGAATCTGAATCTTGAAGATCTTGTTCTCGAGCCCCATGGACTCGATGCGCTGCTCCAGGTTCGACTTCACCTTGTTCTCGTAGCCCGAGTAGGTGTGCAGCACATACCATTTCTTCGCCATCGCCTATGCCCCCAAACCAGAAAGCGCCACGAGAGCGGGCGTGACGATCACGTTATCCAGAATGGCCACGAAGATGCCGAAGAACAGCAAGGCTCCAACCACCACGCCGCTCCAACGCAGAACGTCGGTGCGAGTTGGCCAGGTGACACGCTTAAGTTCGGCTTTAACATCCTTGAAGAACTTGAAGCGCTGCTTCTTGGGCTTGGCCTTCGCCTTGTCCTGCCCTTTGGCAGCAGTTGCCGTAAGGGCAGCAGCCTTTGCCTCGCGTTCCTTCTTCTCGGCCTTTGCCTTAGCGCGCTTGCTGCGGAAGTCGTCTTTCATCTCCTCGACTTCTTCGGCAACGTCCACGGAGGTCGTGATGCCATTGACCTCCTCGCGAATCTGGCGGTCTTCCTTGTTCGCCTTCTTCGCAGCGGCCCTTGCGCGCTGGGTCTTTGATTTATGAGCCATCGTACATTCCTCAGTCAGTCGTTTGCGATCAACTGCTTATAACGTCAAACAAGCAGCCTGACTTCAAGTTGCTAATCCAGTAACTTGAAAGCAAGCTGCTCAGGAAAGCAAGCTGGCAGGCCAGGAAGGACTCGAACCCTCAACTTCCGGTTTTGGAGACCGACGCTCTACCAATTGAACTACTGGCCTATTCGCTTGTCTTAACCTATGCTAACGGGTTTCGCGGTGCAACGTGTGATGGCCGCACCACTTGCAATATTTCTTCATCTCGATGCGATCGGGATTGTTCTGCTTGTTCTTCGTGGTCGTGTAGTTGCGACGCTTGCAATCCGTGCACGCCAGGGTAACCATAGTGCGCATGTAGAAACTCCTCTATCAACTTCCTCTTGCTTGATGTTGCACATGATGCCAAGAGAAGGGAGCCTGCCTTGCGGACAGGCTCCCTGCAGTGCCTCGGATGAGCCAGTGCTACTTGATGATCTTGGTAACGCGGCCCGAACCCACCGTGCGTCCGCCTTCGCGGATAGCCAGGCGCAGGCCCTCTTCCATAGCAATGGGGTGAATCAGCTCGGCGTGAATCTGAACGTTGTCGCCAGGCATGACCATCTCAGTGCCCTCAGGAAGATGCGCAACACCCGTGATGTCGGTGGTGCGGAAGTAGAACTGCGGACGATAGCCATCGAAGAACGGGGTGTGGCGGCCGCCCTCTTCCTTGGTCAGGATGTAGACCTGGCCCTCGAACTCGGTGTGCGGGGTCACGCTACCGGGCTTGCAGAGAACCTGGCCGCGCTCGATGTCCTCGCGCTTGATGCCGCGCAGCAGGCAGCCGATGTTGTCGCCAGCCTGAGCCTCGTCGAGCAGCTTGCGGAACATCTCGATGCCGGTGCAGACCGTCTTCTCGGTGTCCTTGATGCCCACGATCTCGACCTCGTCGTTCATGTGCAGCACACCGCGCTCCACACGGCCGGTGGCAACGGTGCCGCGGCCGGTGATGGTCATGGTGTCCTCGACAGCCATCAGGAACGGCTTGTCGACGTCGCGGTCGGGGGTCGGGATGTAGGAGTCCACAGCCTCCATGAGCTCCCAAACCTTCTCCTGCCACTCCTTGTCGCCCTCCAGGGCCTTCAGAGCGGAGCCGCGGATGATCGGGGTGTCGTCGCCCGGGAACTCGTAGCTGTCGAGCAGCTCGCGAACTTCCATCTCGACGAGCTCGATGAGCTCCTCGTCGTCGACCATGTCGCACTTGTTCAGGAAGACCACGATGTAGGGCACGCCCACCTGACGGGCGAGCAGGATGTGCTCGCGGGTCTGGGCCATGGGGCCGTCGGTGGCGGCGATAACCAGGATGGCGCCGTCCATCTGAGCAGCACCGGTGATCATGTTCTTGACGTAGTCGGCGTGGCCGGGGCAGTCAACGTGAGCGTAGTGGCGGGTGTCGGTCTCGTACTCGATGTGAGCGATGGAGATCGTGATGCCGCGCTCGCGCTCCTCGGGAGCCTTGTCGATGTCCTCGAAGGCCGTGAAGTCGGCATGAGCGGTGCCATGAGAGCCATCGTTCTCCGACAGCGTCTTGGAGATTGCTGCCGTAAGCGTGGTCTTGCCATGGTCGACGTGACCGATGGTGCCGATGTTAACATGCGGCTTGGAGCGATCGAATTTCTCTTTGCTCATGGAGATTCCTTCCTTATCTTCAGTCGCCTTTGCAACTTATAACCACTATATATACGAAAATCCTCGTGAAGAGGATGCTGAAGCGCTGGTAGCGGTGACTGGATTCGAACCAGTGACGCCACGGGTATGAACCGTGTGCTCTAACCAACTGAGCTACACCGCCATTTGATTCTTTTCATGCACGCCGCTGGCGGCGTCAGAGCTGTCGTCGTCTGCTCAGTCACAGCGCAAAGGCTGCTCCCTCGCATCCGCTCCGCTCTTCCTTGCCATCGACGCACCTGAAAAGCTCAAACTGTCTTCTCATGCACGCCGCTGGCGGCGCTATGCATGCAAGGAGATTGTGAAGCTGGAGCCCGCGACCGGACTTGAACCGGTGACCTCTTCGTTACCAACGAAGTGCTCTACCGACT
>CANOHY010000042.1 GCA_947565915.1 uncultured Eggerthellaceae bacterium
TGGGCTGTTGTGTGAGGAGCGCGTAGCGCGACGTATCAAAGCGCGAGCGAAGCGATTTGTCGATCCCCCTATGCTCCACCATTCAATTCCGGCCGCCTTGTCAGGCGGCCGTTCATTTTGGTGCTGCAATCAATCCAGACGGAGCATCAGGCGCAAAGCTCGAGGGTCGCAAGCATGTCCTGGGAAGAGAGCGTTGGAAACGGGCTTTTCTTACAAAGACCCTCGTCGTTAGTTACTAGATAATCTGCTTTCGACGTCTCCATGGCTGCAAGAATGAGGTCATCTTCGAAATCGCGACTTAGTTTCCTGTAGTTGCAGGCAAGGCTTACTTGGGGCTCGGCTACGGTCGTCGCGACAGCGATGGTGGTCATATCTTGAACGCATGCCCATGCGGCCTCATTACAGGTGATCGCCTGAGATTCGGTCAGGTGCCCTGTATCTTGGCGAGTTCTTTTCTTGAGCTCTTCACGCACAAGATAGAAAAGGTCATTGGCTGAAGTGGCCGCATAGCAAAGTGTAATGCCGCGCAAAGTACTCTCGGAAATTAGCTTGCGAGAAACTTGTGTATGTGGACGGTATCCTAAGTAATTATCGAGCCAAACATTGGTGTCGAGCAATAAAAGAGAAGGCGTAATCGCGCTCATAAGAGCCCTCTCTCGGTATAACGCTCAATCATGGCCTCATGGAGCAATTCTTTATCAGACATGGTTTGCTCCGTTTGGCTCATATCGATTCCAAGCTTTGCCATTGCGTCACTAACAATGTGCCAACCTTTGCTGATCTTTTCGAGTTGTGAAGAATGATCTTGCTGGCTTACACCCGCAAGCCTTTCGCATTCCTTTTTCAGCTGGTGAGGATTGTGCTTATGGTCAGCGGCGAATTGCCAAAAAACGCGCGCCGCCTGCGAAGGGGTCCAGCCTATAGCTTCAAAGGCGCTATCCCCTTGCGCTTTCAGTCGCTCATCGATTCGTATGTTCATTTGAGTCATCGCCATCTTGTAGAAAGTATAGCTAAATACAAAAAGCTATACAACTATAATAGCAAGGCAAACTTACCCAAAAGGCAAGGAGGTGCTCATGCTTGATACGTCGAATATGGTGCTGTACTACAAGCCCACATGTCCCTATTGCCATAAGGTGCTCGCCTTCATCGAGAGCAATGGCATCACCATGGAGATGCGCAACACGCTTGAGCCTGCTGCTCGTGACGAGCTGATGGCGCTTACCGGGCGCACGCAGGTTCCCTGCTTAGTAATCGACGGCAAGCCCATGCTGGAATCCGACGACATCATCGCCTACCTGCGCAGCCAGCTCTAAACAACACCGTAGCGCCCCGCGAATTTGCAACGTAGAGTGCATTGTTGCTAAAGCAGACCGTGTGATTCGAAGGCGTCCAGAAACGAGCGCAACGACATCTTGCGGGTAAGGAGCTGCTTGAAGGTGGCCGTTTTCGTCTTGTTCTGAGCCTTCATGTGCTCGACTTGCTCGCCCACGCGCGCCGATTCCTCCTGCAGCTCGGCCAGCAGGCTCTCGAATCGCTCAAGGCGCTCAATCTGCTCTTCGTTGCCCATAGGCTTCTTTCCAGTCGCGTGCGCTTGCTATAGAAACCCCGCGCCGTAGGACATCCCGGCGCGGGGTCGTGTTCGCCAAGTGCTTCCCGTATGCCAAGCCTAGTGCGTGGCCAGGTTCTTCCACCAGCTCTCGGTGTAGCGCTTCAACAGCTCGATGTTGTCGTTGGCAACCTTGGTCAAGCCACTTGAGCCATTCGATGCGGGATCGGGATGATACCACGCGCAGTTGTCGTTGAAGTAGTCGCTTAGCCCCGAATTCTTGAACTCGTAGCCGTTGGCGGAGGCGATGATCTCGTTCCAGGCCACGCAGCGCTCGGCATCGCTCAGCGCGCGCACCGCGCTCTCGCTCAGGGCCTGGTTGTTCGACTCGGGGAACACGCGGCCCGTCTTGCCATCGCGATGGATGGTGGCCGTGCGCGTGGTGCCGTCTTGGCCCACCACGGTTAGCGACACGTCGCTTGCCTCCTTGCCGCTCGATGCGTCAGCCTTCGCCTCGTTCCATTTCGCGTAAAGCACGGTGTCTTCGTTGATGGTCAGCGGGAATTTCGCCTTCTGCTTGTAGCCTTGGTCGAGATACCAGCCGTCGAAGGCGTAGCCGGTGCGCACCGGGTCTTCGGGCGTGGTGAGCGTGCTGCCGGCTTCGACCACCGTTACGCTGATGGACGAGCCTCCGCCTGTTTCATACATCACCTCGTAGGTGCTTGCTTTGCCGACGGCGTTCGAGGCACCCTGGTTTGCGGAGCCTTTCTCGTCCCCTTGGCCTCCGAGCATGGTGAGGCCCACGATAAGTGCGGCTACTATCACCACCGCGGCAATGATTATGCCGATGATCAGCCCCTTGTTGGATTTCTGGGGAGCTGGAGCGGCTTGGGCGCCAGCTGAAGCGGAAGCCGCTTGCGTGGCGGCTACAGGTGGCATCACGGCCGTTTGGGACGGCGCAGCGATACGCGGGGTTTCGATTTGCGGGGTCTGCGAAGCGGGCTGGCTCTCCGCTTGGCTTACCGTCGGCATACCGCAATTGGTGCAGAAAGCTGCATCGTCATCGAGTTGCGTGCCGCACGTCGTGCAGAATTTCGCCATGAGACCACCTTCTCGGTTTCCGTTTCGCAAGCAAGACTTAGCATGTAGCGTTGCAATGCAATCATAATATAATGACGGGTTGGCAATCCAAGAAAGCAGGGGACGAACCGTTATGAAGCAGGAAAGCATCCGCAACGTAGCCATCATCGCGCATGTCGACCACGGCAAGACCACCATTGTGGACCGCTTGCTGTATACGGCAGGCGTGTTTCGCGAAAACCAGCAGGTAGCCGAGCGCGTGCTGGACAGCAACGACCAAGAGCGCGAGCGCGGCATCACCATCTTGTCCAAGAACATTTCCATCAACTACAAGGGCACGAAGATCAACGTCATCGACACGCCAGGCCACGCCGACTTCGGCGGCGAAGTGGAACGCGTGCTGAACATGGCCGATGGCGCCTTGCTGATCGTGGATGCGTTCGAGGGGCCCATGCCCCAAACGCGCTTCGTGTTGCGCCATGCGCTCGACACCGGCATGCGCATCGTGGTGGTGGTGAACAAGATCGACCGACCCGGTGCGCGCCCGCATGAAGTGGTCGACGAGGTATTCGACCTCATGGTGGAGCTCGACGCTTCCGACGAGCAGCTCGATTTCCCCGTGGTGTACACCAGCGCCATGGAGGGCTATGCCCGTTTCGAGCCCGAGGACGACAACATGAACATGGTGCCGCTGCTCGACACTATCGTGGCCGAGGTGCCTGCGCCCGACTGCGAGCCCAACGGTCCGGTGGCGCTTCAGATCTGCACGGTGGATCATTCCAGCTTCGTGGGCCGTATCGGCGTGGGGCGCCTGCATTCGGGCACCATTCACAAGGGTGAGCAGGTGCTGGTTATCAAGAACGATGGCACTCGCTACAACACGCAGATCAAGCAGGCATTCACCTTCGAGGAGCTAGGGAAGAAGGAGCAGCCCGAGGTGTTCGCTGGCGACATCGTGGCGGTGGTAGGCGTTGACGATGCCGACATCGGCGACATGGTGACCAGCCGCGAGAACCCGGTGGTGCTAGAGCCCATCAAGGTGGAGCAGCCTACCATGGCGGTGGTGTTCGAGGCCTCCACCAGCCCGCTGGTGGGTCGCGAGGGCGACATCGTGGGGTCGCGCCAGCTGCGCGAGCGCTTGCTGCGCGAAGCCGAGTCGAACATCTCCATGCAGATCGAGGAGATCCCCGATTCCACGGGCATTCGCGTGGCCGGCCGCGGCGTGCTGCATTTGTCGGTGCTGATGGAGACCATGCGCCGCGAGGGCTTCGAGTTCCAGGTGGGACGCCCGCAGGTTGTCTACAAGGAAGAGAACGGGCACAAGCTGGAGCCCATCGAGGAAGCCACGGTGGACGTGCCGAGCGAATACGCTGGCAAGGTGATCGAGGTGTTCGGCAATGCTGGTGGTGAGATGATGGACATGCATCAGCGCGGCGAGGACACGCATTTGGTGTTCAAGATCCCCACGCGCGGCACCATGGGCTTGCGCACGCGCCTTTTGAACGTGACGCGCGGCGAGGCCACCATGTTCCACCACTTCAGCGAGTACGGCCCCTACCGCGGCGAGATGGCGCACCGCAAGAACGGCATGATGATCAGCATGTCCACCGAGCGCTCCGTTGCTTACGCGCTCGATACCCTGCAAGAGCGCGGTCGCCTGTTCATCGGCCCCGGTGAAGACTGCTACGAAGGCATGATCGTAGGCGAGTCGGCCAAAGAGGGCGACATGGTGGTGAACATCGCAAAGACGAAGAACTTAGGGAACCAGCGCTCCTCCAACGCCGATAAGGCCATCCAGCTCACGCCGCCCGTCACCTTCACCTTGGAAGAGGCCCTCGAGTTCATTGAAGATGACGAGCTGATGGAAGTCACGCCCAAGAGCATTCGTCTGCGCAAGCGATTGTTAAGTGCCACCGACCGCAAAAAGGCCGCCAACAAGGCCTAATGCACTCCTATTTGCCCCTTGTTTTGCACACTGCGCGTACCTTTAAGTACGCTTGGTGCAAAGGCGGGGCAACTAGGAGCACCCTAGGCCTTGTTGGACATCTCGCCTTCGAGCGAACTAGCTCCACGGGCTTAGGCCTTGTGCAGGCCGCCTTGGTGCAAAGGCGGGGCAGCTAGGAGAACCCTAGGCCTTGTTGGACATCTCGCCTTCATGCAGCTTCTCCCAATGCATCCGTTTCGTGATGGCGAAGTGTCATTGGTGGAGCGGAAATGCTGGGAAAATGCTTGAATTGTGGAACGCCGCGCGCGTAGTTCAAGCTGTGCGAAAATGTGCACGTTAACCTAGGTCATGCTGTGCATTTATCGCAGAGGACGCAGCATTTTTCAGAGGAGTGTCCATGAAGAGGTTCCAGGTGCTCAAGGCGCTGGCGATTGCTGGCGTGCTTGCGGCAAGCGTCGTTGTGCTATCGGCCTGCGGGGGCGACCCCAACAGCGGAGTTGCCGCCACCGTGAACGGCACGGAGATTCCCGAAAAGGACGTTACCCAGGAAGTGGCGCACGTGCGGGCGCAAAGCGGCCTGAGCGACAATGAGCAATGGGGCAAGTACCTGGTGCAAAACGACATGACCGCCGAGAGCGTGCGGGAGACGATAATCGACAATTTGGTGGAAGACCATCTCATCGTGGAAGCCGCCACCGAGCTCGAGATAGAGGTCTCTGACGAGGAAGTGGACGAGACCATCAACAAGTTCAAGGAGAACTACAGCTCCGATACCTCGTGGCAGAATGCGCTCGAGCAAGCCGGATTCACCGAGGACAGCTATCGCGAAAGCGTCAAGAGCTCCATGGTGCAGAAAAAGGTGGGCGAGCACTTCGAAGGTCAGGTGGAACCGACCGATGAGGATTATGTCAGCTCGGCCAAGACTTACGCTTCGTATTACAACGGGGCCAAGCGCACTTCGCATGTTCTGGTATCGGTGAGCAACCAGAACGACACCGAGGAGATGGCTACGGCCAAGGCCACGGCTGATGACATCATCGTGCGTCTCAACAATGGGTCGCTGAGCTTCGAAGACGCGGTGAGCGAGTACTCGGGCGACGAGGGTTCCAAGGAAAACGGCGGCGATGTTGGCTGGGACAAGCTGAACTCGTTCGTGACGGAATACACCGATGCGATCAAGGACCTGCATGCTGGCGACATCACGCCCGAGCCTGCCTTGAGCCAATACGGCTACCACGTCATCAAGGTGACCGAGGAGTTCAACGCACCCGAGGCCGACCAGATCACCAGCATGGACCAGATTCCCGAGGCTTTCCAAGAGAACATCAAGCGCATGGCCGTTTCGGTGAAGGCGAACACGCTCTACACCGATTGGCTGGACGAGGTGAAGGAAAGCGCCGAGATCGAGATCAATCCCATGCCCAAGGGGCTTCCCTATGACATCGATCTGAAGAAGTACCAGGAAGAGAAGGAAGCGCAGGATGCGGCCTCTGAGGCCGATAGCGCTGATACTACGACCGATGGTGCCGATGTGCCCGCTGACACCACCTCCGATGGCACTGATATGCCAGTGGACAACGCGGTTGCCGATGAGTACTTGGGAGATGCGGCCGATAACGGCGCTGCCCTCGATGCCACCACCAATCCCGACGGCACCACTACCATCGATGCCACGGCGGATGTGACGGCGGAGGGCGAAACTGCCGAGCCTCAGAGCGGCGCTGCCCAGTAAGGACCGAACAAGCGAGACGAAGGGGCCGCAAGACAAGGGGGTCAGAGCGAACTGTCCCCCACCCCAGTAAGCTCGATGAGGATAGCAGGGGGCCGTGAGCGTCGAGTTGATGTGACGCGGCTGATTCTGCAGCCCACAAACGCAGGCGAAATCTTATACATGTGCGTAAAGCCTGCTTGTTCGTTATGGATTTCGCCGTAGCGTTTGGGTGCGAAGCCAAAGCCGCGCGCTTCAACTCGACGCTCACGGCCCTGACCTCTCTTGTCTTTCCCAGCTACGCGCTTTAGCTTGTCGCGGGTGTCCTGCTCGTGCCGATTTCCCTCTTCGCGCGCTCACCAGCGCATTGTGCGATAATACGTGCCATGTTGGAGAAGAGGAAAAGAGAGCTGATCGAATCCGCCAGCAACGCGGTAAGCGGATACGTGGCGATAGTGCTGGCAATCGTCTGCTTCATCCTGGTGCTCATGGTCACCATTGCGCTCACGCGCTTGTTCGTAGGCCTCAGCTTATCTTCCAATCCTTCTTTGAGCGTTCAGGGCAATCCGCAGGTAACCGTTGCGCAAGTCAGCACCACGACGGCGCCTCTCACATAGCGAACGAGGCAGGCTTACACCGTCATGTGGCAACGACTCTCCTTCTATGACATCCGGGTGATATGCCATTACCTCGGCATGCTGATGCTCTTCGCCACCTTAGGGCTGGTGCTCCCTATCGTCGTCTCGCTGGGCGCGCAAGAGTGGCAAGCAACCACGCGCTACCTGTTCACGGCGGGCCTGTTTCTGATTGCGGGCTCGGCGCTGCGCTTTGCCTGCGTCGCTCCTGGTAGGCTCACGCGGCAGCAAGCGCTGGCTGTTACCGGCCTGGCCTGGATGGTGCTCTCGTGCTTCGGTGCCGTGCCCCTGATGATGTCGGGTCATTACGCCAGCTACCTCGACGCGCTGTTCGAGGCAGTGTCGGGCTTCACCACCACGGGTGCCTCCATCGTGCAGGACCTCGATCATCTGTCCTACGCCGACAACATGTGGCGCTTCATGATGCACCTCATGGGTGGCTTGGGATTGATCGTTGTGGGGCTTTCGTTCGGCATCTTTGGGAAGGGGGGCGCTTCGCTCTTCTCGTCCGAGGCGCGCTCCGAGCACATCGTGCCCAGCGTGGTGCAAACAACCCAGTTCATCGGCAAGATATCCCTTGTGTTCATCGCCATCTCCACCGTGGTGGTAGGCATCATCTGCCTGCTGCTCGGCATAGAGCCCATCCGCGCGCTGCTGCAGTCGTTCTGGCTCTCCATCAGCGCGTTCATGACCGCCGGCTTCGTACCCATGAGCCAGAACGTGATGTACTACCATTCCGTGGTGATCGAGGCGGTGCTGGTGATCATCATGCTGTTGGGGTGCATTAACTTCACGTTGCATTCCGAGATAATCCGCGGGCGCATCCGCTCGTTCTTCGAGGATATAGAAGTGCGCTCCGCGGCGTTTTGGCTGTTCGTCATCGCCATCGTGTTCACGGCATCCCTTGCGGGCAGTCGCATTTTCTCCGGCCTTCCCACCATAGAGCGTCGTGGCTTGTTCATGATATTCGCTGCATTCACCACGACCGGCTTCCAGAATATCGCTTCGCCGCAGCTCACCGACGCGCTCACATCGGGGGCTTTCCTCTTGCTGGCGCTTCTGATGGCGGTTGGCGCCTGCTCGGGGTCTACTACCGGCGGCATCAAGATCCAGCGCATCGCCATCTTGGCGAAATCCATCGTTGCCACGCTGAAGGAGTCCATCGCTCCCGATGCAGCCCGCGTTGCTAGCAGCTTCAACCACATTGGCCGCCGCCCCGTAACGCCTAGCCTGATCCGTGAGGCCATGACGGTGCTAGTGCTGTATCTAGCCACCTACATGATCGGCGCGTTCGTGGGCATCGCGCATGGCTACGATGCATCTCAGGCAATCTTCGAATCCATCTCGATGGCGTCGAACGGTGGCATCACTTCGGGCATCGTGGCGCCCGGCATGCCGTTCACGTTGGAGTTGTTCTACATCTTCGAGATGTGGGCTGGCCGTCTGGAGTTCATCACGCTGCTTGCCCTTATCGTGCAGATCGTGGCCTCGTGCATCCCGTCGCGGCTGTTGAGCTTCGTGCATCAGAAGAACATCCAGCGCTCGAAGAGGGAGCGGCGCGTATGATGCGGCGAGTTGCGATAAGCGCTCGCTCGGTCCGAAGCGCTATGGCTGCGAGAGCTGCGGAGAAGGGTCGTAGTTTTCAACCCCCGCAGGGAGCGAAGCGAACAGGGAAGCGCAGCAGCCTGAAGGTGGCCTCGGCGGGGCGTCCACAAAGCGAGTTCGCGAGTGAAGCGAGTGTGTTTGAGCGACTGGGCGCTCCGCCGAGGCTTCGACTCGTTTTTGCAACATTGCTCACACTGGCACTCGTTTTCTCGCTTTTCGTTTGCACGCATTCGGCTCATGCGGGCGAAGGCGAGGGCGAGAACATCGTGGACCCTGCGCAGCGCGCCGACAACTCGTTCATCTACGACACCACGGTCTCCTCGCTCTATTCCCAGGCATCGCTCTACGACCAGCATACGGTGCAGGTGACAGGTGAGGTGATTGGCGACCGCATCAGGGCCACCGACAACGCGTGTTGGATTACGCTCACCGAAACCATTGCCACCGACAGCTCTACGATCTCGGTGCTCATGTCCAACGAGCTGGCTGCTCAGATAGACCACTATGGTCGTTACGGAGTGAAGGGGACCACGCTGCAAGTGCGCGGTACGTATCACCAGGCATGCGACGAGCACGACGGTCTGCCTGACATACACGTCACCAACTGCTCAGTGCTTGCACGCGGCGAAGATGTGCCCGACCAGCTGGACTTGAGCGACCTTGCCGTGGCGTTTGTGATGCTGGGGTTGGGAGCGGCACTGATGGGTTCGTTCTATTTCGTGAGAGAGAAGACGCGCTAAGTGGCGGCGAGGTGCGACGCGTGCGCGGAGGGCACGGTGGTCAAGCTGGACCGCGGTTATCCCCTTGTGCTGTTGGATGAAGATGGCGCTTTGGTGCGATGCGAGCATGCAACTGCTCTGGTGAAAGGCACGCGCGAACGCTCGGTGATTGGCGATCGCGTGCTGGTGCGCTTGAGCAGGGGGCACGACAAGGGCATCATCGAGGCGATTCGCCCACGGCAAACCCGATTCGAACGACGCGATCCGGCAGACCGAACAGCCAAGCAGGTGCTGGCTGCCAACTTCACCATGGTGGTGGTTGCCGAGCCCGTGGCAAATCTGAACTATCGACGTTTGGAGCGCGAGCTGGTTTTGGCGCATCAGACGGGCGCGCGCGTGATGGTAGCGCTCACGAAAAGCGACCTGGTATCCGATGAAGAGGTTGCGCAAGTGTCGCAAAAGGTGCGCGACCTGGCGGGCAGCGACGTGGAGGTGCTGGTGGCGTCTATGGACGACGAGGCATCGGTGGAGGCCTTGCGTAGCTGCATTTCCACAGGCGAGGTGGCAGTGCTTGTGGGCAAGAGCGGAGTGGGGAAGTCATCGCTGGTCAACGCCCTGGCAGGCAGGCAGGTGCAGGAAACCGCTACGGTGCGCGAAACCGATGGCAAGGGTCGCCACACCACCGTCGACCGCGTGCTCGTGGACATTCCGGGCGGCGGCAGCGTGGTGGACATGCCTGGTGTGCGTGGCTTGGGCGTATGGGAGGCTGAGGAAGGGTTGCAACGCGCCTTCGCGGACATCTTCAGGCTTGCCGAGCAGTGCAGGTTTCGCGATTGCGAGCACGTAGCCGAGCCGGGGTGCGTCGTGCGGGAAGCCGTGGAATCGGGCGAGCTGCATCCAGCCCGGTTGGAGTCGTATCGCACCATTGTTGCCGAGCTTCAGCAGGTGGAGCGTCAGCGCGAGCAAGCGCAGCGCCTGCGCGGCGAAAAGCATTCCACCCGCCGCAAGTGAGCCCGTGAGTCTAGAGGCAAGGGTGCCTCGGGCAAGGGTGAGTCGGAAGATGGTTCACTGGCTCACTGAAAGCAGATGGCCTGTCAAGGGGAAGAGCCTCCGTTGCACTCCTCGGTCGCTGCGCTCCCTGCGGGGGTTGCAACTCCGACTCTTCCCTTTGACTCATGCGCAGGAGCGTCTCGGGATGCGCACTCCGTGTTGAACGTCGGCTGAGTATAATGGCGGCATGGTTATTCAAGCTATCATCTCTCTTGTTGTGGGGTTTGTAGTTGGCGTGTTCTCGGGCCTGGTGGGCGTAGGCGGCGGCACGCTGCTGGTGCCTATCTTCACGGTGTGCTTTGGCATGGCGCCTGTCATGGCCACGGGCACATCGCTGTTCACTATAGTATTCACCTCGCTTGCGGGCATGTTCGCACGTTTGCGCAACCATACCTGCAAGGTGAAGCTGGGCCTTTTGCTAGGAATCGGAGGCGCGCTCACTTCGCCGCTTGGCTCGTATGCGGCAACGCAGTCTCCCGAGATTCTGGTGGTGGTTGCCGTTGCGGCGGTCATCTTGTACTCGGCGGTGTCCACCCTAAGAAAGGCGCTTCGCAAGCAACCTACGAAGCCGAAGGCGCAGGGGCAAGCAATCGGTTCGGGTGGCAGGGAGGCTGCAACAACCGCGAAAACTGCAGCAGCTGCGACAACTACAGCATCGGCAACTGCGCCAACTTCGACAACTGCAGCAACCGCAAAAGTGCCAATCGCTCCCGCAGTCCCTTCAGGCAGCATAGAGGATCGCTTCGTCGCACATCCCGTTGCTTTCTCCCTGAAATGCCTTGCCATTGGCCTTGTGACCGGCTTGGCGAGCGGCTATGTGGGGCTCGGCGGAGGCTTCATCATGATACCGTTGATGTGCAACTTGCTGGATGCGTCCATGAAGGACGCGTCGGGTACGTCGCTTCTCGCTATCATTCTCATCGCGGCTTCGGGATCGGTCGCGCAGTTCGTCTATGGCAACGTGAATGTGCTGGTAGGGCTGCTCATTGCTTGTGGATCCATCCCTGGTGCTCTTGTGGGAGGCACGTTGGTTTCGCGCTTCGACGACCGCGTGCTGAGATTCGTGTTCGCTGGTTTTCTCATGGTGGCTGCCGTGCTCTTGATTGTGCGGCAAGCGGGCGTGCTTGGATAGGAGGCTCCTGTTGGCTGCTTTGCGTCGACGTGCAACCGTTATCGTCGTTCTGATTGCTGCCTGCTTGGCTGTGGGGGCAACTTTGGTATGGGGACTCTTCTCTTCCATGCCCATTGCGCTTCAAGTGGTGTTGGGCTTGCTTTTCACCATGGTCGTCGTGCTGCTCATCCACTACATCCTGGATCCTGAATCGAGTTCGGCGCGCCAATCGGCCGAAGTGCTCGACTTGGCCGACAAGACGCTCGAATGCGCCCATGAGGGTTTGACTCCCGAGGCCTCCCAGAAGATTTGCGAGTTGCTGCTGCCTGCGACTCCCGCGCTAGCCGTTGCCTTGACCGACCGCGAGGTGATCTTGGGCTATGCGGGCTACAACATGGAGAACAATCGCGCTGGCACGCCCATACGCACCACGGCTACGCTCCAAACGCTCATCGATGGCATTCCGCGCATCCTGAATTCGACGAAGGACATCGGCTTGCCCGATAGCTCGTCGCGCATCGGCGCTGCCATCATCCAGCCGCTCGTCGTGGGGCATAAGATCTGCGGCACCATGAAGTTCTACTACCAAGGGGCCGGAAAGATCAACGAAACGCAGAAAGTGCTCACGAAAGGGTTCGCCGAGCTGCTCAGCACGCAGATGGCTGCCGCGGCGTTGGAGGAGCAGACCATGCTTGCCACCAGCATGGAGCTCAAAGCGCTGCAGGCGCAGATCAACCCCCATTTCCTCTTCAACACCATCAACACCATCGCGTCGCTCATCCGCACCGATCCCGACAAAGCACGCAACCTGCTGCGTGAGTTCGCTGTGTTCTATCGCTCCATGTTGGAGGATGCCGAGGACCTCATCGAGCTCGATCGCGAGATCAAGCAGGTGGAGCGCTATTTCATGTTCGAGGTCGCGCGCTTTGGCGAAGAGCGCCTGGAGCTGAAGGTCGACATAGACGACGAGGTGTATGCCATGATGGTGCCCTCGTTCATGATCCAACCGCTGGTGGAGAATTCGGTGCGCCATGCGCTGGCCGCCGAAGGAAAGCTGACCGTGGTGATCGAGGGCAGGATTCGCGAGCCCAACATCGTGATCAGCGTGCGCGACGACGGCATCGGCATGTCCGAGGAGACCATGGCTTCCATGATGGAAAAGGGCTCGGGCACCGGCATGGGCATTGCCATGAAGAATGTGAAGGAGCGTATGCGCGCCTATTATGGGCCCGATGCGCGCATGGAGGTGGAAAGCCAGCTGGGCGTGGGCACCGTGGTGTCGTTCACGCTGGACAAGAAGAGCGCTTCCAGCGGCTGGCTCTCGTAGTTGCGTTGGGCTGCGAGTCCGGATGGCAAGCGGCGCGCTGCTTCCGTGAATTAAATTGTCAGGCCAATTTTCGTAGGGTATAATCACTGCTTGCGCTGCTCATGCGCGCAAGCATCGGAAGCGGAGAGATGTCCGAGCTGGCCGAAGGAGCACGATTGGAAATCGTGTATACGCCAAAAGCGTATCCGGGGTTCAAATCCCCGTCTCTCCGCCACTTTCGATAAGCTTGCAGCCTCAAATGCGGAGAGGTGGCAGAGCGGTTGAATGCGGCGGTCTCGAAAACCGTTTTACCGTTTATAGCGGTAACCAGGGTTCGAATCCCTGCCTCT
>CANOHY010000043.1 GCA_947565915.1 uncultured Eggerthellaceae bacterium
CGACCACCGAGATCTACACTCTTTCCCTACACGACGCTCTTCCGATCTAAATGCCAAATATTGCACTGTGTGAGTGCAATATTTGGCATTTTTTGCACTGCGGGAGTGCATTTTGAAATTGATTGTGTGGGGCGAAGACGCCTTAATCTTCCGAAAGGAAATGCTCCTCGCAGAAACTGCGCAACGGAGGGATGTAGTTCTCCATGGCATCCCAGGCTATTTCGGCATCGAAGCTGTCGTAGCCATGAACCAGATGGCAGCGCATTCCATATATCGCATGCCAATCGATCTGCGCATGCGCGCCTTTGAATTCGTCGGAGAGCCGATGAACCGCCTCCCCGATTTGGATCAGACAAAGCGCACAGCTATCCTGGAACGGCGCGCTGCCTTGAAAGGTTGCGAAATCGTCCTGGAAATGACTTCGATTCGCATCGAGGCGTCGGCAGTAATGCAGAATGAGACCAAGCTGGTCGTTATCGCGCTCAGCCTGCCGCATAGAGCACAACCTCGTCTTCGCGAATCCGCTTCAAGAGCCGCTCGCTTGCACCTGCCGTGGTAACCACATCCACCTTGCGTCCGAGCTTCTCGGCAAGCTTGTCTTGGAAATCAAGGACCTGCATGCCCTTGATGTTGCCCTTATCCAGCAAGATGTCCACGTCGCTTTCTGGCGTTTCCTCGCCACGTGCGAACGAGCCGAACAGCGACACCTTGGCAGCTCCATACTCCTTCGCAAGGCTAACCACGTAGTACTCGATGGTTTCCCTCGTGAGCTGCCCGGCGTTTTGCGCTGCCGACTCAACGAGCTGCTCGACGAAGCTCGAGCGTGTCGCAACCTGGCGCCCCGAGCGTCCCGAAGCGCGGTCTTGGCTCGCCTGCCGTGCAACCAGAGCGTCAAGCTTGGCGAGCGTAGCGTCTTTCATATAGAGGGAAATCGTGGGCATGCTCACTCCGTTGCGCCTCTTTGCGCTGCGCCGTGCTGCGCTTTGCGCCTTCCGGGTAGCGATACGTCGCACCGAATCGCCACGCTGAGCTGCACTATGTCGCATCGCATCGCGGCACGTTGCATCTTCTAATAGATTATATATTAGATATTAACAAGATAAGCGAGGCCCGTAAAGGGGAAGCAAGGATACCTCCCCGAGGCGCTCTAGCAGATGCGGGGAAGCTGTTCGCCCACCAGCATGTCCAAGATGCGACGGCCACCGAAGGCGTTGCGCACGTACACCCTGGCATCGTGCTCGGAAGAGGCCGTTGCTACCTCGCCGACGATCGCCGCATCGCGCCCGTATTCGCTCGCACGCATGGCCTCGAGCGCAACTTCGGCGGCTTCGGGTGCCACCACGCATACCATCTTTCCCTCGTTTGCCACCTGCAGCACGTCATAGCCCAACATGTCGCACGCGCCCAGCACGCAGTCTTTCACCGGAACAGCTTCTTCGTCTATCGTGATGTCCACATGCGACTGGCTTGCAAGCTCATTCAAGGTAGAGGCAAGTCCGCCGCGAGTCGGATCGCGGAAGCAACGAACCGGTGCTGCGCCCGCAGTTGCATCCGCCCTTGCGCCCTCGTTCGCCGCCTCGAGCGAACCCGTAGCCACCAGCACGTCGTGGATCATATGGTTAAGCGGTGCGGCATCGCTTTCGATGGGCGCCGAGAACGAAAGCGATTCCCGGCAGCTCATGATGGCTATGCCGTGGTCGCCCAAAGTGCCGCTGACCAGCACCTTGTCGCCCGGCTGGCAACGGGCACCGCTCAAGCGCAGCCCTCCAGGCAGCCGGCCGATGCCTGCCGTGTTGATGAACACGCCGTCTGCCAGGCCCTTGTTCACCACCTTGGTGTCGCCGGTCACGATGCGCACGTCGGCCTCGCGCGCTGCCTGGGCCATGCTTGCGCAGATGCGCTTTAGATCAGCGATAGGAAAGCCTTCTTCCAATACGAAGCCGCAGCTTAAGTAAAGCGGTCGAGCGCCGCTGGTTGCCACGTCGTTCACCGTGCCGCACACGGCCAAGCGGCCTATGTCGCCACCAGGAAAGAAATGCGGGGTCACCACGAAGCTGTCGGTAGAGAATGCCACCTGCGCGCCGGGAGCTGCGTCACCAAGCGCGAGCACCGCAGCATCGTCACCTGCGAGCAGCTCGTCGCTGCCATAGGCCTCGAAGAAGACCTCGTCGACGATCCGCTTCATCATCGAACCGCCACTACCGTGACCCAGCATTACGCACTCGTCCATTGCCGTGCCTTCCTTTTCCTAACCGCCCGATTAGCCAACGGTTGCGCTACGGCGCACCATCTTAGCATGGGCATGTTTCGCAGCATCCCTGGGAAAAATGCGACCTTTGCCGCCATTGAACCGCTTGAGTCGCCTGAACCACTTGAAGCGCTCGAGTCGCAATTTGTTAGGCCTTATGCAACAAAAAGGCGGAAGAACTTCCGCCTTCGCTCCATAGGTTATTGAATTGGAGTCTCGCCTTTGCGCCATGCGTCGTGCATGCCGCGCGCGAGCTAATCCTCGGCAATCTCCGTGATGGCACCCATGGGGCACTCTTCCAGGCACTCGCCGCAGCCGATGCAGGAGTCCTCGTTTTCCACCACGGCCACGCTGCCCTCAACCGCCAATACGTCCTGCGGGCAGGCGTCAACGCAGATGCCGCAGCCAATGCATTCGTCCTCGTTGATAATGGGATGAGCCATAAGACAACCTTCCTGTCGAACCTATCTCTCTCAAACCTATGGCCGCAATATACCTAAAAGCCACAGCAATGCAAGAGCTTGCGATGGATATATCAGGCGGGCGGGATTCAGAACCGGGGTTGGGCATCGCCGCCGGCTCGCAGCTTGGTTGCCCGCAAGGCGACGAGAGCCGCAACCTCGATCGCCAAACCAGCAGCATCGAAGGCTATGAAGCGCACGATGCTCTCGGCCAGCAGCGCAAAGCCGCTCGTTGGCAAGCTCGCCAGGATGATGCTCTCGCCTACCAGCCCGATGGCCTGCTGCGCCACAATGATGATTCCCAGCACGGGCCAACGCCTCGGTTTCACGATGAACAAGGGGTAGGTCGCATTCCACATGAGGAAGACCACGCCCATCCCGCGCAACGCCACCGCGCCTTCCACGCCACTCAGCTGGTATGCGCCCATGTAGCTCGCTGGCGCCACGACGAACTGCAACGCGCACAGCACGTTCCACGCGAACACCACCGCGAAGCCGACGCGTGCCAGGCGCGACGCCCAATCTGCCTTGCGAGCAGCCACTAGACTCCCTTGTTTACCTGCATTTGATTGCTGCTTCAGATCATCTGACCGGTGGTGGTAACCACCAAGCCACCATTCTTCACGCCTTTTGCACCAAGAATCTTATCCGAGACGTCGCGAATATCCGTGCTCTCCCCGCGCAGGATTATCACCTCGAGGCAATTGTCCGCGTCGAGGTGCACATGCGTGGTGGCCACGATCAGCCCCACGTAGGCGTGCTGGATGCGATGCAGCGTTTCCTGCACGTCGGCCGCGTGATGTCCATACACGATTGTCAGCGTGCCCATAACCTCTGTGCCAGGCAGCTCGGCATCTTCGTGGATGAGCGCGTCGCGCACCAGGTCGCGCACCACCTCGCTGCGGTTCTTGGTCACGCCGCGGCGCGCCACCAGCGCGTCGAAGCGCATGAGCAGCTCCTCGGGCATGGCCACCGAGAAGCGCATGAGCGGGCCGCACTCGCTTTCATGGGCGTGCGCGCCCTCTACGTGCGCGCCCTCTACGTGCGCGCCTTCGGCCGTCATGGCTACACCAAGCTCACTTGCACGCCCGATGCAGCCTGGGCGTCATCTTCCAGCTGATCTTTCGCGTCGGCAAGCAGCGCCCGCGCGTCGTCCAGCACCTCTTGAACGCGATGCAGCGTTTCACCGACGCTCGCGAAGCCAGCGTCCTGCGCTTGATGCGCAAGGTTGTGTGCCCAGCGCCGCTCCAGCTTGATGTGGTCGTCGACCTGCTCGATCATCTGGTCGAACTGACCTATGTTTATGCCGTTCGTGCACATGATGCCCTTCTTTCGTCTCTGGGCGTAACATTTTCTTTGCATTTGGTAACATACCAGGATGTAGTGCGGTTTCGCAAGCAAAGGTGCAGGCAATGGCAGGAAAATCGCTGTATAGCGCAGCAGCGCAAGAGGTCTTCGAGTTGTTCGACGACTATATCGAGGGCGCATTCGACCGGCCATTTCTGGTAGTGTGCTCACAAGAACTCGACGATGCGGCGACAACCGCTATCGAGAAATCGCTCGCGGCGCTTGGCTTCGCCTCGCCTGCTTACTCGCTTGTTCGACTCGACCCCGAAGAGGCGCCCTGCGCGCTCGACGAGCAAGCGGCCCTGCTGCTCATAGAGGGCATCGACCCGCTTCACGTGATATGCACCGATGCGCGCGCTGGAGATGTGCTGGGCAAAGCCTACCGCACGAAGCTGGCGCCCAATGCGGTCGTGCGCCTGTGGGGGCGAACGGGAGTTGCTTTTGACGACCTAGGCGCGCTGATTGGCACGGAAGCTGGCAAGCGCACTGCTTGGGAACTCCTCAAGGCCCTGCGATAGACAGGAAAACAGGGCAGGAAACAAGGGGTCAGGGCAGGAGACAAAATGCCCTGACCCCTTGTCTCCTGCCCTGACCCCTCTGGCTCCCTCAGGCGCTTCGGCCCGACCCCTCTGTCTGCCTCTAGGGCAAACGGGCGCGCAGCATCGAGTCTGCCGCTATCACCGTTTCGCGCACGGCGTTATAGGCTTCTTCCAACTGCTCCATGCGCTCTTGCATCAGCGTGCGCACGCTCGCCGCAGGCGGCTCAGGAATGAGGCTCGCTTGCGATGCAGCCTCGTCTTCGGTCGCGTTGTAGGCCAGATTCGCATTCTGGGCCTCTTCGCGGTCTTGGGCGAGCAACGCGTCATCCACCGCAATCTCGTAGCGAAGCGCCTCCATCTTCGTGTCGAGGTAGCGAAGATGCGCCGCCAAGTTCAATCCGGGCAAATCGCCCTGCAGCTCCTGCAACTGGGCCGCAGCTTCTTGGAAGCCGACGAGCGCCTGCTGAGCTGTGCCCTTGCTTGCCTCGAGCGCATCCTGGCGCGATGCCTCGTTCGCTTGGGCAATTGCCTGACCTGCAAGTTCGGTCGAATCCAACACCATCTGCCAAGCTTTCTCAGCCGAAGCAATTCGCTCGTTGGCCTGGTCGGCTTCTTCCAGAAGCTTGGCAGCTTCGCCAATCAACGCGATGCGCGCGTCGATAGCCGACTCCACCTCCTCAAGTGCTGCAGGGTTATAGCCAACGGGTTCTGTCGCACGTATCGCTGAAGCCTCTTCGCGAATCCCCTCGAGTTCGCTCTCGATGCCCGGCAGCTTCCCCAATATGCTCGGAATCGCCTCTCGCGATTCGCTTGCCAGAGGGCTGCGAGCCAGCAAGTCGGCCTGTACGAGGTCCTCGTCGATCTGCGATATCTCACCAGCAAGCACCACGAGCCGATTCGTGAAATCCAAGCGATCGAGATAGATCTGATGGTTGATCAGTATGCCCGCGCAAATGACTCCGATCACCGCAAGGGCTGCCAAGATAATGCCCACCATGCGCCCAACGGTGCGCGCTGCGCCCGAACTCGACGCGCCATGCGAAAGGCCGCCAGTCAAGGCAGTGCCACTAGTGGAACCGCGGCGCGAGCGTTGCAGCATCTCGTCAGACGACGTCACCGTCACGGTTCCGCGCGTGAAGGGCACGTTGCCCTCCGAGGCCAGCCCATCTTCGAGCACAGACACGTGCGAACCGCGACGCCCATACACGCCGCGGCTACCCCAACCAAGCCCACGACGCTTGCGTCCAGCAGAATCGAGCCCCTTGCGCGCGTTGTCCAGCACATCGAACGACAACTCGTTGGACGAGCCTGCCGTATGCCCTTTGATATGCAGGTGCTCGAAAAGCGCCATTAGCCCAGGCCTTAAAGATCCATCAGCCGCAGGGCGGCAACGATCTCGTCGATCGTGCGCACTCGCACCGACTTGCTTTGCAGCGAGTTCAGGAACGTCTTGCCATACGCCTTCGAAAGCAGGCGGCTATCGGCCAAGATCAGCACGCCGCGGTCGTCGGCTTTGCGAATCAGGCGCCCGGCGGCTTGCTTGGTCTCGATTGCCGCTTGCGGAAGCACGTAGTGCCACCAGGCACGGTCGTCCCGAGCAGCGCGCTCGCAATACAAGGGGTCGGTCGGTCGCGCGAACGGCAACTTGGGAATCACCACCCCGCGCAGCGTGGGGCCGGGGGCATCGAAGCCCTCCCAGAACGACTTCAAGGCCATTAGCGACAGGCGTTCGTCAGCGATGAACTCGTCACGCAATCCCTTGGTGGAAAGCCCCCACTTCTGGCAGACTACGCGCAGGTCGTCATCGCGCAATTGGTTAGAAACCGTGTCGTAGGTGGTTTCCATCTCACGGCGATTGGTGAACAAGGTGAGGATGCTTCCCCGATTCGCGCGGTGCACCTCCACCAGCAAGCGCGAAAGCGAATCGAGATATCCCGGCTGATTGGGCTCGGGCATGTCGGACACCACATATACCAGCATGTTGCTGTCGAAATCGTAGCTTGAGTCGAGCTGCATCTGCGAGAACTGGCTGAACTCGCTTTGGCCCAGCCCCAAAGCACCCTTGAACGTGTCGAAGCTGCCGTTCACAGTGAGCGTGGCCGAGGCATACACCACGCTTTGCGTGCGTGTGTAGAAATCCTCGTTCATCTTCTGCCCCACATCTAAGAGCAGCGCATCGACATGATCCACGAAGCGGTCGCGCTTGCGGTTCATCACGGCTTGGTACACGTAAAGCGGGCTCGGCTGCGAGGCGAAGATGACTTCCGCGGCCTTGCGCACCTCGCGCACCTCCAGCGCATGAGCTGCGATCTCGCGCTGGGCAACTGCGGCCTCGTCGATGCCCTCCAGCAGGCCCACTAGGTCTTGCTCGGCAGCGATCAGCCGATCGCACGCGTCAATCAGCTCGCTGGCAAGTATGCTCAGATCCCCGAAGATGGTGCTCGAGCGCAGCTCGTCGTTGATCCAGATGTCCACCGTCTCGTACGACCCGCCACGCTTCGACTTCGCCTGCGCGTCGAAAAAGAGCAGCTCCTTCACGCCAGCCATGTAGGCCACAGCCGCGCTCTCGAACGCGCCCGCTTGCTTGCGCGCCTTGGCCACTAGTCCCAAGAACAACTTCATCTGGCTCTCGTCGTTGCCGGAAAGAGCGCGCTCGGCGCGCGTGAAGATGTTGCGCCCACCAGCGGTTTCGCTCACTCGGTCGATGAGCCGCGCCAATTGGTCGCTGTCTACAGCTAGGGCGAAGGCGCTGCGAGCCTCGGCTTCCACCGAATGGGCCTCGTCCACAATCCAATGACGCGCCGTGGGCAGAAGGCCCCCGTCAGCTGCCACGTCACAGAACAGGAGCGTGTGGTTGGTCACCAAAACATCAGCCGATTCAGCACGGCGTCGTGCGCCATGCACGAAGCAGAGCTTGTTGTAATACGGGCATTTCCGCCGCAGACATTCGGTATTCGTGGTGGTTATGGCATAGCGCGGAAGCGACCGATAGTCGATTTTCAGGGAATCTATGTCAGAGAATTCGGACTGCTCCACGTACGAGAGCAGTGCTGCCAAGGCCGGAGCCTGGCTAACCTGGCGTCCCTGCACCTCGCGCATTTGGGGGCCGGCATCCACAACGCGAGCGATTTTGCGCAGGCAGGGGTAGTGGGTCATGCCCTTGAGCGGCGCCCAAGCAAGAGGCTCAACATCGCCTTCCGCCGTTAGCGCAGCGGCAAGCGCTGGCATCTCTTGGAACACCAACTGGTCCAAAAGCGAATTCGTCTTGGTTGCAACCCCCACTGCCACCTGGTTCTTTTGCGCGAACAGGGCGGCCACCACCAAATACGCCATGGATTTGCCCACACCTGTGCCAGCTTCCACCAGCAGGTTCTCGTGATTTTCGAATGCATCGCGCACAGCCAGCGCCATTTGCAGCTGTTCTTGGCGCAGCTCGTAATCGGGATAGATGCGGCCAAGCAGTCCCTCAGCTGCGAACGCCTGCTCGATCTCCTCGCGCGTGGGATACGCCAGCGCGCCCACCAGCTCGTCAGCAGCCTTGCGCGGTCGTCGCGCAGGCAGGGCTCCGATGCGCTCGCTGCGCATCTTGTACAGCGAGAATGCTGGCTTGGTCTGACCAGAAGCCACCAGCATCATCTTCTCCATCTCGCGGAAGGCGAAACCGGTGCTCCATTCGGATTGAGGTGCCATGTGCGCAATCTCGCGCACGAGAGAATGCGGCATCTGGCTAATGGCCGCTAGCAGGATGCGATACACCACGCAGGTTGCAGCCACATCGTCGTCGGCGCGGTGCGTGCTGGTAGGCGCACCGAACGTGCGCACCAGGTCGATGAGCCGATGCGATTTCAGGCGCGGCAAGGCGATGCGCGAGAGGTCGAGCGAGTCCAGCCAGATGTTCTGCAGAAGCGGATAACCCGCCGGATGATGCGTGACGAACGTGCGGTCGAACTCCGCATTATGCGCCACCATGATGGCGTCGCCCGCGAACTCCACCAGGCCCGCAAGCGCCTCTTCAGGTGTTGGCGCGCCGATGAGGTCCTCGTCGTGTATGTTCGTGAGATGCATGATGTCTTCGGTCAGGAACTTGCCCGGGTTCACGAACGTCACATACCAGTCGACAACCTCGCCCTTCTCGATGCGCGCGGCAGCGATCTGTATGAGCTCGTCGCTCGTGAACGAGAGCCCCGTAGTCTCGGTGTCCACTACCACCACGTTGCGGTCGAGCACGCCAAAATCTGATTGTTTTGCGATGCTCGGCAGCGATTCGTAGCGCTCCACCACGTCAGCGGGCGTTCCGTCTAGAATGTTTTTCCGCACAGATTCCATGCACGACATTGTACAAGATGCAGCGAACAGGACTTACCATGGCGCACGCTTACGAAGGATTCTATGCGCGCTTCGACGCGCCAGACAAGAAAACGGGCGCGCTGATGAACGGCGCGGACGACCTCGTAGGCGACCGCTACGCCATTAGCTTCAAGGTGGAAGACGGGCGCTCCGTTGCCTGGGTGGCGAACAAGTTCGGAGCCGAGCGCGGCTTCTTCAGCGCCCAGGATTCGCGACGCATCCAGCTTGCGCAAGGACGCGGCCAGCAAGTTGTGGCGCTCTTGTCGTTCGTAGCCTATTCCGACGAGCCCGACCCCGGTGTGTATTGGGGAGAGATGGCTGTCTTCTGCTTCGATCCGGTCGACAGCGCCGCCATGGAGGCGTTTATTGCGCGGGTGGCCGATAAGCTGATGGATGGCGTGCGACCCGACATCGACCTTTCCAGCAAAGCCGTGGACAACATCTTCGCAGGCGATGACTGGGTTCCGAAGAAAACGGTGCCGCTGCCCGACCGCAAGAAACGGGGCTTCGCCATCATCAAGGACCATCGCACGGCCTCAGAGCGCGCAATCGAGCAGGGCCGCAAGGGCAATAAGGGATGCTATGCAGTGAGCTGGGTGTTCATAATCGTGGTGGTCGCGGCGCTCGTCTTCGGCGGCCTCAAGGTGTTCGGGGTGCTTTAGCAACGCGGCTCTGGTACGGCTCCGGCATGGCTCGCGCACGGTTTCCACGTGGCTCCCGCATAGTCTTCGCGCGGCTCTCGTAAGCTTTATTGTTGGACAACTCCGGCAGCTCGGCTACCAAGCCATGACATCGCTCAACGGCATGTCCAAGCTGAAGCGCACGCCATCCGACTTGCGAATCACATGCGCCGGATGCGTCCCCTCGGCATCGATGTGCGTGCCATCCTGATAGGGCACGTAATAGTAATCCTGCAACGTACCTTTCTCGTCGTACATCGAGAATCCGATTTCCTTGCCGGTTTCGTCGTAGATGACACGCTGGATGTCGCCGTCTTCTACATCCATGTCGACTTCCTGCTCCTCAAGGTCGCGATAATCAACCAAGTGGAAGGCATCCGGGCACGACTCCAGAACATCTCCCGATTCCTGCAGGTCAAAGGCTTCCTGCACTTCCCTGTCGCTCCAGCCGTCGAAGTCGGATTCGTTGTCGGTCATGAAACTTGCATAAGCATGCGCAAGGTCATCGAGCTCCGAATCGGGACCCATAATCTCGTCTTCATCGCCCTCGAAATCTTCGAGCTCGGTTTGCTGATCAATCAACTCGGCGTCGGTTTCGCCATACGACTCGATGCTCTCGAGCTCGGTATCAAGATTCTCGCTGAACATCTTGGCCCCCTAACCTTGAGAAATCGCTTGGTTAAGGTTTAACACAGCGCACCGGGGACCCCATAAGCTGCGCGCTTGGCTTTGCTGAAGCATTGACTAAAGATTGACGTGCTGTTGCTTTGCGCCGAGCCAACGCCCACTTGCGCACGTCACCGCCGCAGTGCCGCCTCGCACGGTGGCCTATGCAAGCGCCAGCTTCACCAGCTCGGCGCATACTTCAGGGAAGCTCATGCCAGCAGCGCGTGCTGCATCGGGCAGCAGCGAGGTAGCGGTCATACCAGGTATGGTATTCGTTTCCAACGCCCACGCCTCATCTTGCGCGTCGATGATGAAATCGGTCCGTGACACCCCGCGGCAACCAAGAGCGCGATGGGCTGCGCATGCGCGCGCTTGCAGTAGCTCGGTGAGCTCGTCGCTCAATGGCGCAGGGCAGAGATGCTCGGAACCGCCTGCAGCATACTTCGACTCGAAATCATAGAACTCGTTTCGAGGAATCATCTGTATCACCGGAAGCGCACGTGGGCTCTCGTTGCCAATCACCGAAACGGTGACCTCCACACCTTCCACGAAGGCCTCCACAACCACCACGGTATCGAAGGTGAACGCCGTTCCTATCGCCGCCTGCAATTGCTCGCGCCCTGAAACGATGCTAACTCCCAGCGAACTGCCCTCGGTAGCGGGCTTCACAACGGCCTTCTCGCCTACATGCGCCTCTATATCTAGCAAATCGCATTCATCGGAAGATGCCAGGTAAAGGGCCGCGGGTGTAGGAATGCCTGCGTCCTCGTACACCTTCTTCGTTTTTGCCTTATCGATGGCAAGGGCGCTTGCTTGTATGCCTGAACCTGTATAGGGGAGTCCGATGGTTTCCAAGAACCCTTGAATCGCCCCATCTTCGCCACCACGGCCATGCAAGCAGAGGAATGCCACATCGTATGATTCGCTTACCAGGCGCATAAGGGCATCATGTTCAGCTGGGTCGAGCACCTCTACAGCAAAGCCAGCCTCTTCGAGAGCAGCGCGGGCACCTTCGCCCGACTTCAGCGATATCTCGCGCTCGCCGCTGCTACCACCGCAAAGCAACGCAACGCGGCATTCAGAGGGTGTAATGGTCATGGCATTCCCTTCCAAATCAATCCCCCGCTCTCCAGACGAGCAGGCAACGTTCTTCATCAGCCGGCGTTCGTCGTCTGGCATTCTACCCTACTGGGCGGTGTTGCCTTGCGAAGCCGCCAGCTGCCCGCAGGCACCTGCAATATCCGCACCACGCGATCGCCTTATCGAAGCTGCTATGCCAGCTTCCTCCAACGCTTCTTGCCAGCGCTCCACCTTCTCACGCGAAACGCGACGGTAGCTCGACCCTTCCACCTCATTCAATTGAATCAGATTCACATGGCACAAGAGGCGCTTGCAGTAGGAAACCAGTTCCTTCAGGTCTTCGTCGGAGTCGTTCACGCCATCCATCAGCGCATACTCGAAACTGAAGCGCCTGCCCGTTTCTTCGACATACTCCTCAAGCGTCTTGCGCAGCTCGCCAACCCGCGTTCTGCGCAATGTCGGCATGATGCTATCGCGAACTTCTTGACGTGCTGCATGCAGCGACACCGCCAAGGTGAATTGCTCGGGTTCGGTAGCGAAGCGACGAATCCCCTCCACGATGCCGCATGTCGATACCGTTATGTGCCGAGCACCGATGTTGAGCAGTTTAGGATGATTCATGATGCGCAACGCCGCTAACACGTTGTCATAGTTCGCGAAGGGCTCTCCTTGGCCCATCACCACCACGTTGGTCACGCGTTCACCAAAATCGCGCGCCACTACCATAACCTGATCGACGATCTCGCCTGGCGCAAGGCTGCGCGCAAGCCCTGCCTTGCCTGTAGCGCAGAACGCACAGCCCATGGCGCATCCTGATTGGCTCGAGCAGCACACGGTGAGACGTCCATCTTGCGAAGGCAGGCCCACGGTTTCCACTAGGGTGCCATCTTCATAGCGCAAGAGATACTTGCGCGACCCATCCGTCGATACCTGCTTCTCAATCATCTCAGGCTCGTCGAATGGGTATGCCAAGGCGAACTGCTCACGAACCACAACGGGGATATCGGTCATCTCGTCATACGAGCGAGCATCGCGTCCATACGCCCATGTGAGGATCTGTTTCGCACGAAACGACGAGATGCCAGCCTGGCGTATGATTTCTTCCAAAGCTTCTATCGATAATTCCTTGAATCGCATGTGATTCGTTCCCTTCAATGGTCCTTCAGAGACTTGCTATAGAGTTGGTTTCGACTATTCGTAGGCCGTTCATAAAGCATATTCCTTCAGAACAAGAGGGAGTGTTTCACGTGAAACACTCCCTCTTGTTCTGAAGG
>CANOHY010000044.1 GCA_947565915.1 uncultured Eggerthellaceae bacterium
AGCATGATGATCGTGGCTATGTAGAACCCGAACCAGAATTGTATGGGCGTTTGTCTAATCTAGCGCAAGTGACAGCGGCGGGTCTCGAGCATTATGGCATGATCTCCGAAGCTGACGTTGAGGAGATGGAGCTTTTGCAGCAGATTTGCGACAATCTGAAGGCCATGTCAGAGAAGGAACTTGCTGGCACGGAACTCTCGAGCGACGAATACGACTTCATCCGCTCCTATGGTGGTCAATTGGAACACTTCTGGGATGAGGTTAATCCCAATGCTCGCGGTGGTTCGAACAAAGCAGATATGTCACCCGTGCCTTTGGTAGCCGACATTGCTACCGATGCTACCAATGGCGCATGTTTGGAGATTGCGACGGGCAAAGTAAACGATATTTATGTAGTGGTACCTATTAATGGCGAGCTGCATTTGACTAGAGGTGCCGTGTTTAGCGACTACCAGTTCACCGTGCCTATTTCCGAGCGCATGACAGATTCCACCTGGCGCTCCATGCTGGGCATCGGCGGAAGCCCGTCGAAGAACGTGCCTGATATGGTGGAGTGGGTGGACGACTTCACGGTGACGAAGTAGCGCAGGAGCAGTCCTTGAGAGGCATGCCGAGGGCCTGGGGAGCAGCATTGGCGCTGTGCGCCGTGCTGCTCCTTTGCTTTGGCTGCATGCCAAGAAGCGAAGTCGAGCTCTTGCCCGATTGGGCAACGTTCGAAGACAGGGAGTTCGAAGCCGATCTGGACGGGGACGGGGTGCTCGAGCTTGTTACCTTGAAGGACAAGCTGCTCGTCGTGGAGGAGCCGTTGCTCGATGAGCGTGAATCGGGCGGAGCTAACGAGAGCGCAGCGAGCAGAGCTCAGCTTCCCGAGGGACGTTACACTTCTGATGCTTGGGTGCGCGACATCGATCACGATGGCATGCCTGAAGTGGTCACGCTCACCTGGAAGCGTGGCAGTTTCGGGCCGTATCGACCCTTCTGGCACACGGATGAAGACGATGAGATGACCCAGCACCTCTTCGTGTTCTCCTACGTCGATGGCGAGCTGCGCGACAAGTGGCTCTCCTCGGACGTGCGCATGGAAATCCACGCGGCGCAAATGGACGCAGCTGGCCGATTGACGCTTACCTTGACCGATGGGTCCCAGGAGATTTGCGAGTGGCAAGATTGGGGATTCGCCTTCCTTGATGAGGGCAATCCGTCCTGGAACGATGCCCTCTACGACTACGCGAGCATCGTGGTTGCAGGAGACGTGATAGCGCACGAGAGCATCCTGCAGCAAGCGCGACAAGAGGATGGAAGCTACTGCTTCGATGAGGCGTTCACGTCGATAGCGCCAACCGTACAAGGCGCTGATCTTGCCATCGTGAACCAGGAAGGTCCGCTCGTGCTGGACGAGGAGCTGGCGAGCGGAACGTTTCCGCAATTCGGCACACCAGCTGCCATGGCACAGGCTTACAAGCAAGCTGGTTTCGATGTTGTGGCGCTGGCGAACAACCATATGCTCGATAGGGGAGCAGCAGGGGTTTCCCAAACAGCCGAGACGCTCGAGCGGGAGGGCTTGAGCCATGTTGGCTTGCGAAGCGAAAGCTCAAGGACTTCGCCATATCAGCCACTCGTGCTCATGCGCAATGACATCAGCGTGGGAATCGTGAATGCAACGTACGGGCTCAATGGAGCCGAAGCGTCGGATGGTGCCGAGATGGTCTCGCTGATAGAAGATGGCGATGGGCTCGTCGAGTGCGTACGCCAGCTATCCTCGCAAGTCGATTTCGCCTTGTGCTACTTGCATTGGGGCGAGGAGTACGAACCAGAGCCAGTCACAGGTCAGGAGACGTTGGCCTCTCGCCTCATTGATGCTGGCGCACAGGTGATCGTAGGCGCACATCCCCATGTGACTCAGCGGACAGAGGTTGTTACGACTGATTCGGGAAATACGGGAATCGTCTTCTTCAGCTTGGGTAACTTGGTTGCGAGCCAAATGGAGCCTGATACGGCCGTGGGATTGCTAGCGCAACTCGTCGTGCGAAAGGAGAAGGGCTCTGATGCGAAGGCTGTTCTCGCTGATTTCGCAGCGATTCCCACGGTGAGCCATATAACCGAGGATTCAGCCCAGGTCTATTTACTCGAAGACTATGGCGATGATCTAGCCAGCGAGCACTGGTTCAGCGAATCGGAGCCTGACTGGCTTGTTCACGTTCGAGCGCAAGCAAGCTTCTGAAGTGTGCTGATTCACGTTCGAGTTGCGCAGGGCTACCATCTAAGGTGAAGCGCCCCTCCTCCATGAGCAGCACGCGATCGAATCGGTCGATTCGCATGAGATGGTGCGTTACCAGCACGATGGTGCGATTTCCCAGAACATCGAGAAGGGTATCGAGCAGCTGGGCTTCCGTAGCATCGTCAAGCGCGTTGAAGGGCTCGTCGAGAACTACGATGGGAGCATTCGAGAGCAGCACGCGCGCAAGGGCCAAGCGATGCGCTTCACCTCCCGATAACTGCACGCCCGTTTCGCCAATGGGCGTGTCGAGGCCTTGTGGGAGCGCTTCGAGCACTTGACCAAGCCCCACCGCGCGCAAAGCCTGCGATAGGGCTTCGTCGGGTACCACGGAACCGTCGAGCACGAGGTTCTCGCGAATGGTGCGGCTGAACAGATAGGGTGCTTGATCCAGTCGCGCAATAACTTGGGGAAGAGCGCTTCCGTAAGATGCGAGCTCGCGTTCGAACAGATTCACGTGACCGCTTGCGCATTCGAGTCGTCCGCAAAGCATCGAGAGGAATGTGCTCTTGCCTGAGCCGCTTCGCCCAAGTATCGCAACATGTTGCCCTGAAGGAATGCATGTGCTCAAATGAGAAAGGGTGTCGCATGCGTTTTCTGGGTAGGCAAAGCAGACATCATAGGCTTGGATTGCGGGATTGGACAGGTCCACCACCAATGGCCCATCGGGGGGCTTGCAAGGCGAATCTACCTGGGCTGCATCGCACTCGGTTGAGGCTTTCGCGTTGCAAGCAGGAATTTGCGCACATGATGTCGAGCGGTCTTCTTCAAGGAACCGCGAAAGCTCGCTCACTGCGCCTTCTTGCGCAGTGATGCTTGAAGCTGTGGCTGGAAGAAGCGAGAAGACCTCAGTGAGCGCGAGCATGCCCAAAGCAAATGCTGCGATGAGAAAAGAGCCATCGGGTGCAGTTGAAAGCGAGCTTGCAGATAGAAGCGCTGCTGCCAAGGAGGCTATGCCCATGGCAATGATGCTGCAAGCTTCGATGACGCGGACGCGGCTTCGGATGCGCGCGCTTGTTGCATCGAGTTGCTCGAGTGCGCTTTCGTGGAGAGAGAGCGCGACGCGCGCTCGTCCGGCCATGCGCCAATCATCGCGCCCGAGGATATCGTCGATCAAGCTGATGCTCTCTCGCGATTGCTCGGATGTGCGAGCGCGTTCCAAAGACCGCGTGGTCACGAGAGCCAATGCTGGCAGTGCGAACACGCAAACGGCACCTACCAGAATCATGAGCGCAAGCATCTGCCAGCTAAAGAATCCGCAAAAGAGGCTGGCAACAAGCCAAAGCACATCTGCGATAGCGAGAGGAAATCCGATACGCAAATAGAGGTTCTGCAGGTTACCCACATCGCTTGCGAGACCTTGCAACAACTCGCCAGTCGCATAGGAATCAGCAGCATTTCGGGTACGCTCGCAGGCTGCCTGAAAGAGCGCAACGCGCACGCGCGAAGTCAACCTGAACACGCTATCGTGGCTTACGAGGCGCTCGGCATAGCGGCCCACAGGGCGTCCCAGCCCGAAGAGCTGAACGAAAGCCACGGGCACCAATACCGAGAACAAGGTGGTCGCAGGCGCGGCCGTTTTGCTGATGAGATACCCTGAGGTGAACATCAGAAGAACAGCACAGCCATAGGTTGCAAGCCCGAGCACGAGCGCAAGGAGCATCTGCGCTCGATAGCGCTTGGTGACCTTCACCAGCCAAGTTGCGCGCCATAGCTTCATTGCGCATCACCTTGTGCCGTATGAGGGGGTGTTTCGAGCTTGCTGATCGGCGCGTCTGCTCCCAAGTGCCCATCGTCGAGGAAGATGGCGCGGTCCATCGAATCGAGCCAATGCAGCCGATGCGTCGCGAAGATCACCAGCTTGCCTTCCATGAGAGGCAGGATGCGCTTCTTCAGCTCGAGCTCGGTTTCTATGTCGAGGTGCGCAGTGGGCTCGTCGAACAATAAGATAGGGCGCTTGTCCAAAAGCGCGCGGGCGAGGGCAACCCGATGTGCCTCGCCTCCCGACAGCTCGCGCGCGCCTTCGCCGACGAGCGTGTCTATGCCTTGGGGAAGCGAAGCGACGAGGGGCTCGAGACCAACAGTTTCAAGGGCGCCCATGATGTCTTCCCGTGACGCATTGGGAGCATAGAACGATATGTTCTGGGCGAGGGTGCCGCGGAAGATCCAAGGTTTTTGGGGGATGAGGTGAAGCAGGTTTCGCCATGAGTCGGCCTGCAAGCTCGCAGACTCGTTCCCGTTCGCATCGCATATGCCTGAACTTGGCGTCGCGAGGCCCGCCAATACGGAAATCAAGCTGCTCTTGCCGGCGCCGCTTGGCCCTATGAGGGCGACGCGTTCGAAGCCATGGAATTCGAGCGAAATATCGTGGAGCCCGGCGTTATGAGACGAGCGTGCATCTTCCTGAGCGTACTCGAGGTTGATTTCGCTTAGGCTCAAATGCGAATGGGCATCCCACCGCAGCGGACCAAGCTTATCGGGCGGCATGCTCGAAGAGCCTTCAAGCAATTCGAGCAAGGAAGCGAGAGCATTTCGCGCATCGAGGGACGCATGGAAGTCGCTTGCGAAGGCACGAATGGGGCTGTAGAACTCTGGGGCCAGGATGAGCACGGCCAAGGCGAGTGCAAGCGAAAGAGAGCCATCGAGAAGCCTCATGGCGAGCATCATGGCGATGCCTGCGATCCCAAGCGTGGCAGTGAGGTCGAGCAGGGCTCCAGAGAGCGTGGCCACAGCTATGGTCTTCATAGATGCCTTGCGCAGACGCTCGCTCGTGCTATGAACCAGAGCGGCTTCGCGTTGCGTGGTGCCGAAGGAATGAAGCACGGGAAGCCCGCGCAAGGTGTCGATGAAATAGTTGGAAAGCTTGCCGTAGTGCTCGTACTGCACGGCCGCGCGCGCTTTTGCCTGACGCCCGAGTATGACCATGAACATGCCTATGACCGGAATGGTGGCAAGCAATATGACGCCGCTCACCCAATCAAGCACCAGCACGGCGATGAGCAGCGGCAACGAGATGCCGATAATCGCGCAGATCTTTGGCGGGACAAGGCGAAGATAGGCAGCTATCTGGGGCACTTCGTCGCTTGCTGCATGCGCGAGCTTGGTAGCAGATGCCTCGTTTTCTGCGTTTGGCTGCTCGAGGAATACCCTCATTAGCAAGCGTGAGCGCAGCTCATTGGATTCGCGCAGGGAATACCGATCAAGAATGCTCTCTTGAGCGAGCACAACAAGGCGTCGTAGCAAGAACGCTGCTAGAAAGGCTGCGAAGCAGAGCTGTGTGGGATGTGCTAGGTTCTGGCCAGCGAGCCCAGCGATGCCGCTTGCCAAGCTGAGCGACTGCAGGATTATGAGACCTGAGCAAGCAAGGGCAGCTAGCAGCAGTCCTGCGAGGACGGCTTTGAAACCCTTGAATATGAAGAGGTTCTTATCGATCATATGCCCACGATACCATTGCGAGCATATAAAAGAGAGGGGAGAGCGAGTGCTGCTCTCCCCGTGAAATGCTTCAACTCGAATTTAGCTAACGCTCGCTGCTACTTGTTTTCGTCCAGCGCGTCCACGAGCTCCTCTTCGACCTCCTTCGCATCGCGAGCAAGCTCGTCATGCTCGCGCCATGCCTCAGCGCGAGCCTTATCCTCAGCTCGCTCTTCGGGCACGTCGCGCGCATATTTGTCGTGCTTGGCGTTCGCGATGGCAACGATGCTGCCCGAAAGGGCTAGAAGGCCAATGGCGTTGGGAATCACCATTAGCTGATTGAACATGTCAGCAAGCTCCCAAACGAGGTCGTTGCTGAGCAGTGCGCCCAGGAAGATGAACATGAGCGCGATGATGCGGAAGGGCAGCACTGCCTTCTTGCCGAAGAGGTACTCCACGTTGATCTTCGCGAACAGGTTCCACGACAGGATAGTGCTGAAGGCGAAGAACAGCAGGCAGATAGCTACGAACCAAGCACCGAAGCTCTCGCCGAAGAACTTGCCGAAGGCCAGCTGTGCGATGTTCGTTTTCGTGATCTCGCTTGCGGTGAGCGCGGCGTAGTCTCCCGTGGCAAGAGCGCCGTCACCCACATAGAACACAGAGAGCACTACGAGCGCTGTCATGGTGACCACGATGATGGTATCGATGAATACGCCGATCATTGCGACCACGCCTTGCTCATGTGGGTTGCGAACCTCTGCGAGCGCATGGGCATGCGGCGTGGATCCCATGCCGGCTTCGTTGGAGAACAAGCCGCGCTTGGCTCCCTGCGAGATAGCTGCGATGATGCCGAAAGTGGCACCGCCTACGGCCGCCGAAGGATCGAATGCGCAATGGAAGATAAGGCCGAAGGTGGCTGGGATATTCTGGTAGTTCATGCAGAGGATCACGAGCGATCCCACCACATAGAGCACAGCCATGATGGGGACGATCTTCTCGGTGACGCTTGCAAGGCGGGAAACTCCGCCGATGAATACGATGCCAGCGGCAATCACTACGACAAGTCCCATGACCCAGGTGGGAATACCGAAGGCGTTGTTCATGGTTTCGGCGATGGAGTTCGACTGCACCATGGAGCCCATGAAGCCAAGGGCCAAGATGATGGCGACGGCGAAGAATCCTGCCAGGAACTTGCCGCCCGAGCCCTTGAAGGCCGTAGTTATGTAGTAGACCGGGCCACCATGAACGGTGCCGTCTGCATCCACAACGCGCGTCTTCTGCGCCATGACCGCTTCGGCATAGTTGGTTGCCATGCCAAGAAGGGCAATCACCCACATCCAGAAGATTGCTCCAGGGCCACCAATGATGATGGCTCCGCATGCACCCACGATATTTCCCGTGCCCACTTGAGCGGCAACGGCTGTGGCGAGCGCCTGGAACGAGGTCATGCCACCGCCTTGCTTGCCACCACGCAGCGAGAAGTCGCCGAACAGGCGCCTCCATCCTTCTGCGAAGCCCCTGAACTGGATGCCCTTGGTGCGCACGGTGAACCAAACGCCCATGCCCACCAGAAGGATGATGAGGATGTAATTCGAAAGATAGTTGTTGATGGTAACGACGATGTCGAGCAGCGCTTGCTCCATGTTCCCTCCTTTCGCGAAAACGCCGGAGGGCCAGGTTATGCAGCATGTGCTGCGCGCTCTGTCCGTTTGCCTGAGAGATTCGGCGAAGCGCTAGCCTCGCTTTGCACCTTCGGCACTCATTGAAGAGTTCTCCAGAGTTTTCTCGGCTCTCGGTCTGCGTCGTCTTCGCATTCCAAGGGCGTCATTGAAAATATGCACTGTGCATTATGTCACAAGCGCTTAAGCATGCAAGAGCCATCTTGCGAGCGCTGCGGGTATAATCGGGGCAAGGCAATGCGAGGGAAGGGATGCGAAATGGCAGACGATACCATGACGCTCGTAATCATTCGCCACGGCGAAAGCGAATGGAACCAGAAGAACCTCTTCACCGGCTGGACCGATGTGGATCTTTCGGAAACGGGACGCGCAGAGGCAGCTGAAGGTGGCAAAGCTCTGGCCGAGGCAGGCTACGACTTCGATATCTGCTACACGAGCTATCTGAAGCGCGCTATCCATACCTTGCAAATCGTGCTCGACCAAATGGATCGCGATTGGCTTCCCGTGGAGAAGTCCTGGCGACTGAACGAGCGCCACTACGGTGCCTTGCAGGGCCTCAACAAATCCGAGACTGCAGCTAAGTACGGTGAGGATCAAGTCAAGATATGGCGTCGAAGCTTCGACGTGCGACCTCCGGCGCTCGAGGCGGGCGATGAGCGCGATGCCCATAGCTGGGCCGCTTATCGCGATGTTGCGCCCGAGGATATTCCCATGGCCGAGTGCCTGAAAGACAACATCGCGCGCACCTGGCCCTATTTCGAAGAGGTGATCCTGCCTCAGATGCGCGCAGGCAAGCGCGTGCTGATCGCAGCGCATGGCAATTCGCTGCGCTCGCTTGTGATGCAGTTCGAAGGCTTGAGCGAAGACGAGATCTTAGCGGTGAACCTGCCTACGGGCGTACCGCTGGTCTATGAGTTCGACCAAGACATGAACGTGCTGAGCAAGAAGTACTTAGGCGACCCGGCAACCATCGAAGCCAAGATCAACAAGGTGGCAAACCAAGGCAAAGCTAAGTAGACTCGAAGGCGAAATTGCCCGAATCGCGCCTCGGAAGCATCGTTCTGAGCTCGATTTTGCAGCCTAAAAGCGCAGGTGAAACGAAGTTTTGCCGTGGCGCTTTAGCGCGAAGCCAAGCGCGATGGACGGTGCTTTCGGGGCGCAATCCGCAGCTTTGGGGCGACATGCCGGAAGATGCAAGGCCAACGACCCCTTATCGTTAAATTATGTTTCGTGGGAAGATATTCACTTTAGTAGGGTGAAGTAACGATATAATCAATAGCTCGTGTAAGGCTTTTGGCTCGATAGCTACTAGCGATTCGCTAGCCAAACCACCAGGGAAGGGAAGAGAATGAAGAACATTTGGAAGAAACTGGCCGTGATTGCCTGCGCAGGCATTCTCGCGGTCGGGCTGTTGGCGGGCTGCGGCTCGTCGGGCGGCCAAAGCTCCGACAACAACTCGCAGAAGGAGAACAACGCACCAGCCAATACGAACAGCGGCAAGCTGCGCTTCTACACCGGTGGCTCCCAGGGCACGTATTATGGCTTTGGCCAGGTTCTGGGTTCGCATGCTACCAACAATGCTGATATCGAAATCGAAACCCTCACGAGCGACGGCTCCAAGGCGAACATCGAGGCAATCGAGGACGGCTTGGCCGAGCTGGGCTTCTGCCAGTCTGACGTGATGGCCTATGCTTACAACGGCACGAACCTCTTCGACGGCCAGCCCATTAAGGACTTCTCTACGTTGGCTGCGCTCTATCCCGAGGACGTGCAGATCGTCACCACTAACCCCGACATCAAGACGGTGGCCGACCTCGAGGGCAAGAAGGTTTCCATCGGGGCTGCCAATTCGGGCGTGTACTTCAATGCCATCGACATCCTGGGCGCCTATGGCCTGACCGAGCAGGACATCCAGCCGACCTATCAAAGCTTTGGCGATTCCGCCGACGCCCTGAAGAATGGCCAGATCGATGCTGCGTTCATCGTGGCGGGCGCACCCACCACGGCCATCACCGACCTTTCGACAACTACTCAGGCTTATTTGGTGAGCCTCGATCAAGAGCATGTCGATGCCCTGTTGCAGACCAGCCCCTATTATGTGGAGTCCATCATCCCGGCCGGCACTTATGCGGGCATGGACACCGATACCACCACGGTTGCCGTGCAGGCGGTCATCTTGGTAGCGAACTCGGTTTCCGAAGATGACGCCTACGCATTCGTGAAGGACATCTTCGAGTCTGCCGCCGACCCGACTGCCGCTTCTGCTCATGCGAAGTATGGCGAGCTCGATGTGAACCAGGCTGCTTCGGTTACCACGGTTCCGTACCATCCTGGCGCTGCGAAGTACTTCAAAGAGCAGAACATCGAGGTCTTCACTGACTAGCATTGGCGCTTCGATAAACACGTATTGGTTTTCGTCGAAGTCGCAATGGGGAGACCCGTTGCGACTTCCGCATTGAGGAGATGTTATAGCAGAGGGGTAAAGCGGTGAGTTTGTTCAAGCGCAAGTACGGCATGAAAGACAAAGGCTCGTTCGCCCTAGTGGCAGAGCCAACAGATGGCGTTGAAATTGCCGATTCCGTCGACGTTACAGAGACAGCCGAGGACGCACCAACGGCCGACCAGGCCATAGAGGCAGCCGATGCTGCGGCCTCGATTACGGCCGATTACTCAGGGGAATCCTTTGGGCGCATGCTGAAGAATGGCTCGCTGGGCACTGGCGAGGCGGCATTGGCGGAAGCCGAAGTCGAAGCTGGCGTGGATGCAGAGCAACCCCAGGATGCTTCCAAGGAAGTCGACCAGATCATGCGCAAGTACGATCGAGAGTCGAACACGCGCATCTGGGAAGGCAAACCGAAGATCGTCATCTCCATCATCATGGCTCTGTTCTCGGTGTATTGCATCTACATGACGCTTTTCAGCACCGCGCTTCCGCAAACGAAGCTCACGCTGTTCCTTGCCTTCATCGTTATCATCGGCTATCTCATGTATCCTGCGCGCAAGGGTAAAGTGCGACCGAATCGCATCCCATGGTACGACATCGCTCTCATGGTCATAGGAGCTGCCTGCTTCTTCTACTTCGCTTTCAATGCCTTCGATGTGATTCACATGGGCTCTCGCTTGCAGCCGCTGCAGATCACCATCGGGATAGTGGGCATACTCGTCGTAGGCGAGCTTTGCCGACGTTGTGTGGGCATTCCCATCATCGTGGTGGTTGCAGCGCTTGTGGTGTACGTGTTCTACTGGCAATTCGATCATGGGCTCACGCCGTTCTTGGCCCTGCGCCAAACCATCTTCACGCTGTTCTATACCACTGATGGCATCATCGGAACGCCAGTCAACGTTTGCTATACGTACATCGTGCTATTCATCATCTTTGGTGCCTTCTTGGAGCGCACCGGCATCTCGGCCTTCTTCATCTCGCTTGCGAACAAGATCGCAGGTTGGTCGTCGGGTGGTGCTGCCAAGGTGGCCGTCATCTCGTCAGCCCTGTGCGGCATGGTGTCGGGCTCGTCGGTAGGAAACACCGTTACCACGGGTTCGGTGACCATCCCCATGATGAAGAAGACGGGATATAAGCCCGAATTCGCCGGTGCGGTGGAGGCTGCATCTTCCACGGGCGGTCAGATCATGCCGCCCATCATGGGCGCTGCCGCATTCCTTATGGCTGAGTATATGGGCATTCCCTACATCGAGGTTGCGGCCAAGGCGATCATCCCTGCCCTCCTGTACTTCGCGGGCATATTCATTACCGTGCATCTCGAGGCGAAGAGGCTGGGATTGAAGGGAATTCCGCGAGACCAGCTGCCCAAGGGGTCATATCTCCTCAAGAACTGCTATCTGCTGCTGCCCTTGGTGCTGCTCGTGTGGCTCGTCGCATCTGGAGCTCGCACCATGGCCGTATCGGCTGCCATTTCCATTGCTGGCGCTTTCGTGATCGGCTATATCAACTTCTTCTTCACCGCATTGCGCGAGCGCGAAGAAGGCGAGAGCATCGGCAGCGTATTCGCCAACGTAACCAAGATCGCCTTGGCAGCAGCCTATGAGTCGTTGCAGGCAGGCGCCAAGAGCTGCGTGTCGGTGGCTGTAGCTTGCGCTATGGCGGGCATGATCGCTGGCTGCATCACGGCTACGGGATTGGCCTCGACTTTGGTGAACGTGATCGTGAACGCAGCGGGCGATGCCATCATCGTGGGCTTGGTGCTCACCATGCTCACTTGCATCGTGCTGGGCATGGGCGTGCCCACCACCGCGAATTACTGCATCATGGCCTCCACGACCGCACCCATCCTGATTGCCATGAACATCGATCCCATCGCTGCCCATTTCTTCGTGTTCTACTTCGGCATCGTGGCCGATATCACGCCTCCTGTGGCGTTGGCTGCCTATGCCGGCAGCGCCATTGCGCGTTCGAACCCCATGAAGACGGCGCTCAATGCTGCCAAGCTGGCCATCGCGGCGTTCATCATTCCCTACATACTCGCCTTCAATCCCGTGATGATCCTGGAGGGGTCCTTCACTGCGTTCAGCTTGGTCCAGGTGATCGTTACCTCCATAGTGGGATTGATCGGCATAGCTGCTTCGTTGAACGGAACTTTGTTCTGCAAGGTGAATCCCTTGTTCAGGATAGTGCTTGCGGCAGGTGGACTGTGCTTGATAATCCCCGGATCGCTTTCCGACATCATCGGCGTGGCCATGGTGGCGCTCATCTTCGCCTTGCAGTTGGCAATCTCGAAGAAAAAGAAGCATTCAGCTGCGGTGGGTGCATAGGGGAGCTCTCTTAGAACCTACGCAGCGCTTCTTGTGTCTGGGAACGGCGATCGTGGCCGTTTCCCAGGCATTTGGTTCGTCTTTCAACTGAGGAACGCATAAGTGCCAGGTGGGTAACGATGGCTTTTGCGTTGCTTTGATTCTCCATGAGCCTGCCTAGAATCGGTTCCAGTTACTGAAGGCAGGTTGCGGCGTGAAGCAACTACGCTTTTCACGGCGCCAAGGGAAAGGGAGTCATCATGAAGGGCAATC
>CANOHY010000045.1 GCA_947565915.1 uncultured Eggerthellaceae bacterium
GGGCATCAGCTCGCTGCGATTCATTCACTAGCCAATCTTGCGAACCAAGTTGCGGTGCCAGGGGTAGTTTGACTGGCTCATCGGGACAAATAGCCGCACGGTCGAAAGACTTCGCGCGAGTAAAAGCAGCGTCTCGAACAGCCGATAGAACCCCAGGCTAAGCTATAATAATCGTTGTCGTCGCAGGCTTTCGCGATGCACAACGCTAACCGGATAACCGCGCGGGCATACCGACGAAAATGGGGCTCATGAAGCTAGCGAAGCGCATAAAGCCATATGCCGTATCGTCAACCTTGCCTGTCGGCATCACGCTGGACATGATTTTGGGCACGCTTCACTCGCGTGGCTACGCAACGCTACACAAGCCTTCCAAAGAACATCCGGGCATCAATCGCCTGGCGTTGCTGCCAACCGAGAACCCGCCCAGCAATCGCATCTGCCCTTCCCCAGCGCAAGCACCGAGCGAATCCACGGTGCACCTCGCGCGCCTCGAGCATATCAACCAGCTCATCGACCGCAAAGGCGAGCTTCCCAGCCCAACCATCGCCTTCGCGTCAAGCGCGGAAGCGACAACCAAACTTCTCGACAAGCTCGACGACAGCCAGAAGGACAGCATAGCCATCGTAGCGAGCAAGCACGACTGCGGGCCCAGCTTCGAGGACCTGATAACGAACGTTTCGAACTACCTCACCAACATCATCGAGTTCGGAACAGCGCTGCTGCAAACCACGAAGGACAACGGCACCTTTCAAGACATTGTGAGCACGGCAGAGCGGTTCTGCGGTCTCTACATCGGCGTGGCTGACGCGAACAACATGCTGGTTGCCTACCCGCAGAATTCTGCTGCGAA
This sequence comes from uncultured Eggerthellaceae bacterium, assembly GCA_947565915.1. Lineage (GTDB taxonomy): Bacteria > Actinomycetota > Coriobacteriia > Coriobacteriales > Eggerthellaceae > UBA9715. The sequence continues at coordinate 851 of CANOHY010000045.1, forward strand.
CGATTCGGTCAGCATTTCACTCGTGGAGTTGGGCTTCCATACCAAGGAGCGCACGCATCATCCATCGCTCGACGTTGACCACGCTACCGGCCCGAAAAGGCGCAGCGAGATAATCATCTACGATCCGCAACCGCCGTTTCCCTATAGCCTGGCCGCCTACGAGATATACATGAAGGGAAACTTCTTCGCCCTGGTCATCATGGTATGCCCCGAAGCAGAGCTCAATGATGGCCTCATAGGCGCTTTCAGCATGATCGCTCAAAGCTGCGAGCGCATAGCCAAGCGCGAATGCCGCAATTCGGAGGTCAGCAACCTGGCCATGCACGACTTCCTCAGCAGACTCTTCGCCAGCAACAACCTCGATCGCGTCTTCATCCAGGAGCAAGCGAACAGGTTGCATATCCCTACCCATGGCGCCTTCACGCTGGCTTGCGTCTCCTTGCAGCACGAGTTTAGCGACCAGCTGAACTACATAGCCAGCGAAGTCGACCGCATGCTCAGCCACAAGCATTGGGTGCATATCTCGGACAACTGCGTGTACATCCTCTTCTTCGCTGAATCGTGGGAAGAAGCCATGGAGGCCAATGTGACGCTCTCGGAGCTGAAGCTGGGCGACCCCTACGAGATGTACTCCTCTGACGTGTACTCCACCTTGCGCGACACCTACTACGCCTACAAGCAGATCTGCTGCATACGCAAGTACATCACCCTGGTGCGCTACTACCGCTCGCTCACCAATAGCAGCAAGCATGCCAACGTGTTCGCCTTCCACGATGTGTTCTGCTTCTTCTGGGACGACCCCTTCGCCGAAAGCGAGCTGAAGGGCTTCGCACTCGACCACACGCGCTCGTCCATCATCGAGCAAGACGACATCGCGAACGACACCAACAACCTGCCCCTGCTCAATGCCTTCCTCACGCTCGAGAGAAAGGCCACACTGGTTGGCGAGTTGTTCCACCTGCACCGAAACGGCGTGCTGTACCGCATAGACAAGATCGAGAAGACCTACCACCTGGACCTCTTCGATTACCTCACGCGACAGTACCTGCAAACATGTGCCCGCATCAAACTGATAGCCAACAGCAGGCTAAGCTCGCTCGACCCAAACGATAACCCGCTGCCGGAAAACCAAGGAGAAAAGTGACATGGGGGCCTGCTACAGCTGCAACCATTGCGGTAAGTGCACCGATTGGATCAAGGACGCTGCAGGAAAGTGCACCAAGTGCGGTCAGCCCTTGGAGCCCAGCCAAACTGCCTGCCCGAAGTGCGGTGCGAAACGGCCACCCATCCCGCCCGAACCGGGCGTGGCTGCTCGCTAGGACGAAGCGTGCTTGCCGACACCCTTACAAGTCCACCGAGCTGAACAGACGCGCATCGGAGAGCAGACTTGTCTGCGCCTTCGGCTTGGGCGACAGAAGCGATTCCATGAGCGAGTCCCATACCACATCGACGTGGCTCTCGTAATACTCACTCACCTCGTCGGGGTCGCTAGCTCCCTTGCGCAGGAAGCGGTACAAATCGGTGCATTGGCGATAGATTCCCATGATCGCTGAAGCTGCCAGCGTGCTCATGCTATTGGGCTCGATCCCGTTTCGCTGCTGCTCGCCCTTGAACAAATCGCGATATATCGATTGGGTGTTCAGCACGTTGCGCAGCTCGAAGCGCTGAAGCATGCCGTTCGCATCGCGCGAGGTGTGAACAATGTAGCTGATATCGAACAGGCAGAACATCATCTTGTAGTCCTGCGTCATCACGGCGACTACGCGGTCGTGGCAAGGCATGTCGGAAGGCAAGCCCTCGGCGTATTCGCGCAAGGTGGCTATGTTATCCTCCCCGAACTTGCGCAGGATCGATTCCTTGGTGGGAAAGTACTTGTACAGGGTGCGCGTGGAAACCTCTGCCTCGGCTGCGATGTCCACCAAAGTGGTCTTTTGATAGCCCATTTCGCAGAACAGGTCCAAAGCGGAATCGAAGATCTTCTGCCGCATGGCGTTCTTCTTCTCTTCGCGATTGGCCATAGAATCAAAGCCCCCCCCCCGAAAGCCGATTCGAATCCTCTTGCCATCAGACGCTCTAAGAAAGCTTCAGCCGGTTGTTTGGCACGCTCCTGACCTCTTGGACTTGAAGGGCACTCCGGGTGGAAGCGGTTGCGTGGCCCCGCAGAAGGGGCATACCGCCGAGAACGTCTCCGGGAGCTTCTCGTGGCAGTTCAAGCACCTTCCCTGCCTATCGATGCATCTTCCGCAATGGATGCAAGGGCAGCACATCCAAGGCTCCTTCCTCGACCCGAACATGCAACGACCAAATTAACACTCGAAGCGCGAATGCTGGTCCGCATCTCCTACAGTGAAATCGGCGCTAAACTGGTAATTCCTCCAGTCCAGAGCCTGTCGATTGCACGAATTCCACAATGCCCTCTCGCAGCAGCGACGGCTCGCGCATCGCTAGTCGCGCAGCTCGATCAGCTCGATGTCGAAATTGAGCTCCTTGCCCGCCAGCGGGTTATTGAAATCGATGGTGGCGATGCCCTCATTGATCTCGGTCACCACCGCAGGAAGCTGCACGCCAGCCTCCGTGATGAAGAAGAAGCGCTTGCCCACCTGGATGTCCTGGGCGTTCGGTATGGTGTACATGGGCTGATGCTCGATGCGATCCTCGCTACGCTCGCCGAAAGCCTCCCTCACGCTGAGGTGCACGTGGCGCTTCTCGCCGGGCTGCATGGTTGCGACGGCTTCGTCGAACCCGTCGATCACAAGCCCGCTTCCCACTTCGTATTCCAAAGGCTCTTTGCCCTCGGTGCTGTCGAACACGGTGCCGTCATCCAACGTGCCCTTGTAGCGCACCACCGCCGTCTTGCCATAGTTCTTCTTGCCCATGCGCGTTTGCTCCTCACATCCTTCAAGAAGATGGGCGCCCACGCCAAGCATAGAGCGCCCATCGCAACCGATTACATCTCTGGGTCTTCAGTGGCATCTCCCGCGCCGATGGCGTCAGATGCACCTTCTATCTCCCCCTCGCCCGTCATGTCGCCATAGGGATAGTCGCCATGCTTCTTGGTTGCCAGAAGATAAGCCAGCACCACCACGAACATGATGATGAACGTCACCGACATCACCTCGAACAAAGCAGCCGTGGAAGTGCCGATGATGCCCTCTACTACGCTCACGTACAAAGACGAAGCAGCCTGCCCGGCGAACATGGCCATGGACAGAATGGACAGCGCGTAGGTGCGCCTGTAGGGATGCACGCAGCCCGAAACCGCCGTTTGCAGGTACGGGATGATGGTGCCAAGGTACACGCCGTAGATGATGGCGCCCGCGAACACGCCAACGGGGCTGTTTGCAAACGCCAGCAGCGAGAAGGCCAGCGCGATGGCCGCCATGGAAACCAGCACCGTGTAACGGCGGCACACGCCGAATATCCGCGAGAACAGAAGCGAGATGATCAGCGCCGTGCACGTCGTCGCCGACGAGGCCAAGCCAGCCATCACCGAATCGCCGATGCCTGTTTCTTGGATGAAGATGGCCATCTTCAGCAGGTACACCATGGCAAGGGTCATGGTGACGAACATCAGCAGGGCGCACATCCATGCACGCGGACCGATGCGCCGCTCGTGCGCAGGCAGCTGCTCCACCTTCTTCGCGAAGGGCATGTCCTTTTCGGGCGGAACCTTCGGCAGGAACAGGCACTGCATGATGAACACGAAGATGAAGAAGATGTTCACCAAGAACGGCACATGCCAGCCGATGACGGCAAGCGTTCCCGACAGCGTCGAGAACACCATGGCGATGATGCTGCCCATGGCATTGGCGCCGCCCATCATGCTGACGCGCTCCCTACCCGCGTACAGATACGATATGAGCGTGGGAACTATGGGGTATACCAACCCGCAGCCCACGCCGAAGAACACTCGTGTTGCCAGCAAGAACTCGAAATTCGGAGCGATGGCACCACCTAGCCCTCCGATGATGAAGAGCAACTGGCCAACGCCGAGGATGGTCTTGCGGGAAACATAATAGGACAGCTTCGCGGCGATGAGCGAAGCCGGGATTATGCACAAAGGTGGCAACGACACCAGCCAGTTCACGTTCTCGCCCGGGAAGGCGAGGGCGATCACGGCCAGGATGGGCGTCATCTCGCTGCCAAGCGCGTTGCTGTCGCACGCGCAAAGCAGCAGCGTTGCCTTAGTGCCGAGCTTGGATGCGCCTTTGCTCTTTGATGCCATAGCGTTCTCCTTCAGCAATATGGGGAACGGACGCGATGGCTCGTTCCCGGAATTATCACACAGGGAAAGCGAGGCGTTCAACGCCTTGAACGATCCGGTTCAGGGCGTTGAACGCTGCACCTCGATGAAGAGGCATGGCATCTAGGGGCTACCGCCCCGGGGGCGCGGCATCAACCTGAGCCTGCGCCCCCAGTCTGTTTCCAAGTACGACCTCATGCTGCCAAGGGCTTGCGGTGCGCTTACGACTTCACCGTGCCGGCATTGGGGACGAAGATCGCAAAGCGCGTAGTGCCGGGGAAGTTGGCAACGAGCTCGTCCACTGGGCCGTAGTACATGCAAGCGCCCTGGCAATGCTGCACGCAAAGCGGCTTCTTGCCCTTCGCGGTGCGCTCGGCGCACAGGTTGCACTGATCGGTGGGCACGGGGACGAAGTCGTATTGGTACTTATCGCCCTCGATCTGCCACGGGCCGATCTTCTGGATCTTGATGCCCCAACGGTCGTAGGGAAGGTCGTGCTCCATCTGGCAGGACGTCTCGCACGAATGGCATCCCGTGCAGAACTCGTAGTTGATCAGAAGACCCATAGCCTTTTCGTTTGCCATTTACACCAGCTCCTCGTTGGGCGCGAACCTCTCCCAGATCTCGCGCATGTCGGTTTCTCCGTAGACCTCGTCGTCTTCGCACTTGTACACGCGGCACAGCTGCGACTTGCAGTTGTTGCCGAAGCCGCTCTCGCCGCAGCCAGCCTGAACCAGCACGTTCGCGTTCGATGCATAGGTGTCGTAGGAACCCAGGCGCTTGCCGTTTGCGTCCACGCGGTCCTCGCCTTGGCGCTCCGGGAACCACCAGGCGTGGTCGAGCGCCACGGTGGACGGGTCCAGAATCGGCGACACGTTAGCCTTGAACTGCGCGCGGCCCAAGTGGTTCTCTACCCAGCACCAGTCACCATCTTCGATGCCGTACTTCTCGGCGGTCTCGGGTGCGATCTCGAACTCGGGGTCGGGATGCAAGGCGCGCAGATGCGGGATCTGCCTATGCTCGGAGTGGAACGATGCCCATTGGCGCGCGCCGGTGGTCATGATCAGCGGGTACTTCTCCAGGTACTCTTCCTTGTTGAAGCGCTCAGGCACCTGATACGGGCTGAAGGGCGGCTCGGCGTAGTGCGGAACCGGCTTTTGGCCCCACTGAGCGAACAGGGTGGAGTACAGCTCGATGCGACCCGTGGGAGTGTTGAAGCCCAACTGGCCATCGGGACGCTGCTCGCCGTTGGCGTACTTGTAGTAATGGTACTCGGGATAGATCCAGTTCTCTTCGCGCGACTCCTCGAAGGTCATGCCGGTTTCCTTCAGCGTGTAGCTGAAGAACTCTTCCAGCGTGTCGCCTGGCCACATCTCCTTGCGCCACTTGCTGCCCAGCTCGAAGCAGATCTCCATGTCGGATTTCGCCTCGCCCGGTGCCTGGCAGGCCTTGTTGGTGTTCTGGATGTGGTAGTAGATGGCGCGGATGCCGTTGCGCTCGGGGTACATGCAGATGGGAAGGAACAAATCTGCGCACGCCTGAGCCGTGGGCACCATGAACGGATCGAGGAACACGTTGAACTCGGCGTTATTGTAGGCAGCCTCCATGCGGGTGTCGGGCTCTTGGGCCGTGCAGGAAAGCGGGTTGGAGGCCATGATGAAGTTCGCGCGGATCTTGTAGGGGCGATCGCTGAGCATCTGGTCGATGGTCATGTCGGCCTGCGTCAGCACCACGCCGGAGTACTTCAGCGCAGGGAAGTCGTTGCCGCCAATGCGCTCGTTCTGTACTTCGAGAGGCAGCCACTCGGCCGGGTCGGGCGGATTCCACGTTTGGCAGTTGAACGGCTGATGCACGGTAACCATGCCACCGGGGATGTCCACCTGGCCCGTGATGGACCACAGATCCACCACGGCAGCAGAGCCAGCCAGGCATTCCATGGTCATGTCGAGCGCCAAGCCCCATTGCACGGCAGAGGGCTTCTCGGCCATCATCTCAGCGGCGCGCGCGATCTTCTCCTCGGGAATCCACGTGACCTCGGATGCCTTCTGCAACGTCCATTCCTTGGTGGCCTCGTAGTACTCGTCGAAGCCGTAGCACCAGTTATCCACGAACTCGTGGTCGTAGAGGTCGTGCTCGATGATGTACTTGCCCATGGCAAGCGCTAGCGCGGCGTCGGTGCCGCAGCGGATCTGCAGCCAGAGGTCGGCATGGGCGGCCATCCAGGTGAGCTTCGGGTCGATCACCACAAGCTTGCTGCCGCGCTGCATGCAGTCCACCACCCAGTGGCCCTGGTTGCCGTCGGCGTTGGAGATGATGGGGTTGTTGCCCCACACGAATATGTTCTTGGGCGGAACCCACTGCGGATTGTTGTAGCGATCGATGTGGTTCTGCGAGCAGTCGGGAACCGTGTAGGTGCCCATCAGCACCGTGCAGGCAGCCACGCGCGGCACATAGCAGCTGTTGCCGGAAAGCATGTAGGCATACTGGGCCGTGCCGTAGGCATACATCAGGCGGCAGATGTAAGGTGCGCCGCCACGGCCGGTGCCCAGGTGGAAAACGACGCTCTTCGTGCCGTACTTCTCCTTGAACTCGGCGAACTTGGTGAGGATCATGTCGTAAGCCTCATCCCAGCTGATGCGCTCCCATGCATCGGGGTTGCCGCGCTGGGAACGGTCGCGCTTCATGGGGTACAGCACGCGGTCGGGATGGAACATGGCCTGCTTCAGCGTGATGCACCTGGAGCACAGGCGTCCCTGGTAGTAAGGGCTCTCGGGGTCGCCCTCCACCTTGATGAACTTGCCGGTTTCCTTGTCGGTGTAGATGATCACGCCGCAGCCATCGTGGCAGCCCGGTGCAGCCCAGGCACCAGAGCGGGTGGCGATCATGCCGTCCTCTTCCCACTGCCAAGGCAGGTCTCCGCCGGTGTACTTCACCGGAGGCTCGCGGAAGAAGTCGGGGCGAATCTCGTTCCTGCCGCCCTGCTCCACCTCCAACTCGATGCGTTTGGTCATTGTGGCTCCTCTCTCGAAGTTGCACAGCTTCCCAAGCTCGCCCGCTTCGCACGCAATCAAGGCGCTCATGGAAGGCAGTTGAGTGACAGAAACTCGAATCTGATGTTTCCGCAGCTGAGAACAGGAGCATACGGAGCGTGCAGCGATCCGATGTGTCTGTTGATTCGGGATTCTGAACCTAAAAAAGTAAGTTTTGAATTCTGAAGTTCGCCCTGCCGGATTCGAGCGACTAAGCCCCTTGACGCAATGGAGAAAGCTGTCCGTTCGGTACTTCAGAACTTACTTTTTGGCTCCTATGCTTCCCTCCAGCGGGCTTACCGGCACTGCGCATTCTCATGATCACCCTTGACCTGCACAGGCGAACCTGGCAAGCACGCGGGCATATCGGCATTGGGTAAGAGAAAGAGGGAGTAGCATGGCTTTTCATTACAAAGACAACCCCGCTCCTAAGACGGAGGTGCTCGAAGACGGCACCATCGTCACGCGCACCTGCGCATGGTCGCCCCCCGGGTGCCACGCCGTTGGCTGCGGCATCAAGCTGTTCGTGAAGGACGGCGAGCTGGTGAAGGTGGAGGGAGACCCCGACCATCAGCTCACCCAGGGCAGGCTGTGCCCCAGATGCCTGGCGCTGAAAGAGGCCGTCTACCATCCCGACCGCCTGCTGTATCCCATGAAGCGCGCCCGCGAAGACCGCGGCAAGGACAAATGGGAGCGCATCAGCTGGGACGAGGCAACCGACCTCATCGTCAGCGAAACCGAGCGCATCCGCGAGCAGTACGGCTCGGAGGCCATCTGCGTGTACATGGGCACGGGCCGCGAAGCTGTGCGCTATGGCTTCACGCTTTCCTCCAAGGTGCTGCGCACCCCGAACAACTGCTATGCGCAGTCGGGCTGGTCGTGCATGGGCCCGCGCCAAACGGCCATGACCATGATGCTGGGCAGCGCCTATATCGAGCTGGACTACAACGGCGGTTCGCTGGAGGTTTGGAACGACCCCGACTGGACGCGCCCCGACTACGTGTTCTGCCTGGGCAAGGAGCCGCTGGAGTCCAACCCCGACGGCCTGTGGGGCCATGCGCTGATCGAGCTGATGAAGCAAGGCTCTAAGCTGATCATGGTTGACCCGCGCCTCTGCTGGCTGGCAACGCGCGCCGACCAGGTGCTGCAGATCATCCCCGGCACCGACGCAGCGCTGTGCCTGGCAATCCTCAATGTGCTGATCAGCGAGGACCTCATCGACCACGAGTTCGTGGACAAGTGGTGCTATGGCTTCGACGAGCTGTCCGAGCGCGTGAAGGAGTACACGCCCGAATACGCCGCCAAAGAGTGCGGCATCACCCCCGAAGAGATCTACGAATGCGCACGCAAGCTGGGCTACGATGGCGGAAACCATCACTGGAGCCTGCTGATGGGCGTGGCCGTGGACCAGAACCCCAACGGCTGCCAGGTCACGCAGTGCCTCATTGCCATGGCTGCCATCACGGGCAACCTCGACGTTCCCGGCGGCACCGTGGTGGGCGTGCAGATGCAGTTCGAGATGACCGGCGCCACCGATTTCATGAGCGACGAGCTGAAGAACAAGTGCATCGGCTGGGACGTGTACCCCATCGTGAAGGTGCTGCTGAACACCACGCACCCCGACATCACGCTGGAGTGCCTGGAAACGGGCCGCCCCTACGAGCTGAAGATGGCATGGTTCGACTCCACCAACCTGCTCTCTCCCACCTGCTCCGCGCAGCCCCAGCGCTGGCACGACGCGCTGATGAAGATGGAGTTCGTGGTTGCCAAGGACATGTTCATGACGCCTACCATCATGGCTTTGGCCGACGTGGTGCTACCCTTGGCCACTTGGGCCGAGCACGACGGCATCGTGATGACCAACCAGGGTTGCCAGATGGGCATCGCTGGCGCCATCAACAAGGCGCTTCAGGTTGGCGAGTGCAAGTCCGACCTCGAGATGCTCATCCACTTCGCCAACGCCTTCTATTCGAAGGCCTATGGCGAGGAATACCCGTTCAAGACGGTAGAGGAATACCTCGTTGACGACCTGAACAAGATGGGCCAGTCGTGGGAGGAACTCTCCGAGAAGGTGGTTGCCACCAACGACATCGGCGGCTATCACAAGCACGAGCGCGGGCTTATCCGCGCCGACGGCAAGCCAGGCTTCCAAACGTCCACGGGACGCGTGGAGCTGTGGTCCACGGGCTATCAGGCTCTGGGCGACGACCCGCTTCCCTACTACTTCCCGCCGAAGCTGCTGGCCGAAGAGCGCCCCGACCTTGCCAAGGAGTACCCGCTGGTATGCACCACCGGCCGTCGCTACTTCGCAAGCTTCCATTCGGAGCATCGCCAGATCCCCAGCTTGCGCGACCTCACGCCCGAGCCGTATTTGGAGATCCATCCCGATACCGCAGCCGAGCTGGGCATCAAGGATGGCGATGAGGTGACCATCGAGAACCCGTGGGGTTCGGCCCACGAGATAGCGCATCTCACGCCCATCATGCGCCGCGACACGGTAAGTGCTGCCCATGGCTGGTGGTATCCCGAGGAAGACGGCGAGGAACCGCATCTCTATGGCGTGTGGAAGTCCAACGTGAACAGCCTGGTGCCGCATCGCGTGCTGGGCAAGATGGGCTTCGGCGCACCCTACAAGCAACTGCCCGTGAAGGTCTACAAGACCCCCGTCGAAGAATGCATCCTGTAAGGAGGTGTGACATGAGCAATATCGGCCTGCTGATCAATTACGAATGGTGCTCTGGTTGCCAGTCATGCGAGATCGCCTGCCGCAACGAGCACGGATACCCGCTGGGCACGTGGGGCATCAAGGTAGAGGACCTCGGTCCGCTGGAGATGGAGAACGGCATCGAGTTCGACCATATCCCGATTCCCACCAGCTACTGCGACATGTGCCAAGACCGCGTGCAAGCAGGTGGGATTCCGTCATGCGCCCTCCACTGCCTCTCGAACATCATCGAATGGGGTCCGGTGGAAGAGCTCGCCAAGCGCCTGCCTGAGCTTGGTCCAAAGACGAACATCTTCCTGCCGAAGAGCGACCTATAAGGTGCGAGCCTAAAAGCTCGAGCTTGAGGGCACAGCAAAAGGGCCTTCCCACTGGGAGGGCCCTTTTCATTGGTCGTCCAAACTTCGAACGGTTCGCGCGAATGCAGCGAATGCAGCCCGCGCGGATTTAGCACGCGCAGACGCGCCGAGGAGCTAGTCCTTGTACACCTTCGAGCCGTAGTCGTGAAGCTCGTCCATCAGCCAATCCATCTTCTGCTTCGAGTCGTCGCTCGAACCGATGATGCCGCCATCCCAGAAGATGAGGCCGCCCTCGGCGCCGAAATCATCGATGGCCTTGCGCACCGATGCGCGCACGACCTCCTCGCTCGCACCAGGAACGCCTGCATCTCCATGGCGCTCCCAACCGCCTGTGATCACCAGGCGATTGCCGAAGCGCTCCTTGTCGGCGCGCAAGCTGTCGTTGGGCACGGGCAGCTGGCAGATGTCGTAGCCCATGTCCAGGATCTCCTCGATCAGATACCCGTTGTCGCCGCAGCAATGGAACTCAGCCAAGGCACCTTGCTCGTGGATAGCGTCGGCGATCTTCTTGAAGTAGGGCTTGTAGAGCTGCTGGAACGTCTCCTGCGACAAGAAAGGACCATTGCCTGCAGCAACATCGTCACCAGAAAAGATGATGTCGGGATGGAAGTACTTGCCCATATAGCCAATAAGCTCTACAAGAAAATCCGTCAAAGCGCTGACAAGGGCTTCGAGCTCCTCGGGGTTCTCGTAGATCTGGCACAGGCCGTCCACCCAGCCCATCATATTGATCGGAATGAGGAAGATGCCCGCTGTATTCGCCATGCAGATATCAACCTTATCTGGATCGTACTCATCGCTGTTGCGCCAGTCGTCTGCAAGCTTTTGCCAGTCGATGGCTGCCAGATCAGGAAACTTGATGATATCGCGCCGAGGGCGGC
>CANOHY010000046.1 GCA_947565915.1 uncultured Eggerthellaceae bacterium
CAACTATCGTTAAGCCATGGTCGACGAAGCAAGAAGGGGCTCTATCGCCTTCGTGACCATGGGGTGCGCGAAGAACGAGGTTGACACCTCTGATATGGCAAGGGCGCTCGAAGAAGCAGGCTATGCATGCGATGCGGCTCCCATCGAAGCCGATGTGGTGATCATCAATACCTGCTCGTTCATCCAAGCTGCAACAGAAGAGAGCATCGACGCTGTTCTCGAGGCTTGTGAGCTTCCACGTGTCAAGGATGGTTCTTGCTCGGTCGTGGTGGCAGGTTGCATGCCAGCGCGTTATGGAAGGGATCTCGAGTGCGAGCTGCCCGAAGTGGCGGCTTTTGTCTCCTGTCACGACGAAGAGGGAATAGTCGCTCGCGTCAATGCAGTCTTAGGCAACGAGCAATCGGAGGTAGGAGCTGCTCTTGTTTCGCCATCGCACAATCGGATCGAAGGCGAGCCTTTCGCTTACGTGAAGATTTCCGATGGGTGCGACCGCTTCTGCTCGTATTGCACCATTCCTCTCATTCGCGGACGCTATCACTCGTTTCCCCTTGACCAGATAATGGAAGATACAAGACGTGCCGTTGACGCCGGAGCTCGAGAAATAGTGCTCATCGCCCAAGATACGGGACGCTGGGGCAGCGACCTTCCCGATGCCCCCGACCTCGCCTTTCTCTTGGAGAGCTTGGCGGGCAAGTTCCCTCACGCGCGCTTTCGCGTTATGTACATCCAGCCTGAAGGCGTCACCGAACGGCTTCTCGACACGATGGCGCGATACGACAACCTCTGCGAATACCTCGATATTCCCTTTCAGCATTCGAGCCCAACATTGCTGCATGCCATGAATCGCAAAGGCTCTGCTGAGGAATACCTTTCCCTCATCGAGCGCATACGCAAGACTATGCCCGAAGTTGCCTTGCGCACTACGCTCATGGTTGGCTTTCCTGGCGAAACGGAAGAGGATTTCGATGACCTCAAGGACTTCGTCGAAGAGGCGGCGCTGGACTACGTGGGCCTGTTTGCTTACTCGCGCGAAGAGGGAACGCGAGCCGACAAGCTTGCAGGCCATATCGATGAAAACGTGAAGGCGGATCGCTTGCAAGAGTTGCGCGACCTTGCCGATGCTATCTCGTCTGGCGTGATTGCGAAGCGCGTGGGGAGCGTGCAAAGCTTGCTCGTATGCGGCCAGGAAGAAGATGGGCAATGGTATGGGCGCACGGCAAGCCAAGCCCCTGATGTGGATGGCATAACATTTGCCTCTCCCGAAGATGGGGCAGATTCGGCCAGCTTATCGCTTTCGGTTGGCGATATCATACCGGTAAAGATAGATGATGCGCTTCTCTACGACATGGAGGGACACCCCGTAGATGGATAGCCCGCAAGCTTTGCCTCCACAGCGAATCTGGACGCCTTCCAATGTGATAACCGTCATACGCATCCTGCTGGTGCCCGTCTTCATTGCCGTACTGCTAGCTCCTTGGCCAGAGTGGTTCGGCCTTGCCGATATGATCTCCAACGATCACAAGCGCTACCTTGCCGCCGCCGTGTTCGTGTTGATATCGGCAACCGATTGGCTCGATGGTTACTTAGCTCGTAGCCGAAACGAAGTGACTGACTTCGGTAAGTTCATGGATCCGCTAGCCGATAAGATCCTCGTGAGCGCAGCGTTGATATGCCTAGTGGAACTCGACACGCTTCCTTCTTGGGTCGTGCTCATCATATTGACGCGCGAGTTCATCGTTAGCGGCGTGCGCATGATGGCCGCCACTAAGGGCGTGGTGATAGCGGCCAATATGATCGGCAAGTTCAAGACTGTCTTCCAAATGGTCGCTATCGTGATGTTCACCTTGAAGGATACTCACATGGTCGGTGCTCCCAACGAAGCACTGAGCGATGCTTTCTGGTGCGTAAGCTGGGTTGTCATGCTCATAGCGCTTGGGCTTACCATTGCCTCTCTCGTCTACTATCTCATGGAGGCTCGCGAGATTCTCGGCTTCAAACCAAGAAGCCAAGCCAGTAGCCCTGCATCGAGCGACACGGGGCTTCGCAGCGATCAGTCAACAGCTGGTCTTGCCAGCGAAGAGCTTGCACAGCTCGTGAGCTCGCTCGCCTGCGCGGTAGTCGAGAAGGCGACTGCATGCAATGCCACTATAAGCTGCGCCGAGAGCCTAACAGGAGGCATGATAGGCCAAAGCATCACCAGCGTGTCGGGATCTTCAACCGTTTTCCCAGGCGGTGTCGTGAGCTATGCCGAGCGCATCAAATGCAATGTGCTGGAGGTCCCGACCCAAGTGCTCGATGCCGATGGCGCCGTGAGCGAGCAAACGGCCCTTGCCATGGCTGAAGGCGTTCGCAGGCTCATGGGAAGCGATATTGCAGTTTCAGCAACGGGCATAGCGGGCCCAACGGGGGAGGAGCCAGGCAAACCTGTGGGAACGGTTTGGATTGGGCTTTCCACAGCCAACCATGCCGAGGCCTCGCTTTCGTTATTCAAGGGAAACCGCGATGAGGTGCGTCTGCAAGCCACGGCGCAAGCTCTCGAGATGATCCTCAAGGTTCTCTAGGCGAGAGTTGCGCGGCATGGAGAGGCGCGAGTTGCTTCTTATTGGCGACTCATCGTTGGCTCATGGTGGTCTCTGGTTATCTCGCGCGGCATCTTCAATGATGTTGTGGGGTGATCCTTGCAAGTTGCTGGTCAACTTCCCGTGAGGAAGGCAAGCTATCATGCGAATTGCGAACATCGGTACTTGACACCAAACATATGTTCGTTACAATTTCATTGTTCGCATACAGGAAGAAGGCAGCATGAACGAAGAGAAGAGCAAGACGCTCAAGCTTACCACCGACCAGATCGAGCAGAAGTTCGGCAAGGGCTCTATCATGAAGTTCGGAGAGGGTGACCGCGACCTCACCGTAGAGGCAATCCCAACTGGATCGCTCGCGCTTGATGGTGCGCTCGGCATCGGAGGCGTTCCCCGTGGGCGCATCGTCGAGATCTTCGGGCCCGAATCAAGCGGCAAGACCACGCTGGCACTTCAGATTCTTGCCGAAGCGCAGGCTCTTGGAGGAATCGTGGCCTTCATCGATGCCGAACATGCTCTTGACCCCATCTATGCCGCTCGACTCGGCGTTGACATCGACGAGGTTCTCATCTCACAGCCCGATACAGGTGAACAAGCTTTGGAGATTTGCGATATGCTCGTGCGCTCAGGGGCCATCGATTGCATCATCATCGACTCCGTTGCTGCCCTCGTTCCTCGTGCCGAGATCGAGGGAGAGATAGGGGATACCACCGTTGGCCTTCAGGCACGACTGATGTCTCAAGCCTTGCGCAAGCTTGCGGGTTCGCTTTCGAAATCGAACACTACTTGCATCTTCATTAACCAGTTGCGCGAAAAGATCGGCGTGATGTTCGGCAATCCGGAAACAACGACTGGCGGCCGTGCGCTGAAGTTCTTCTCGTCGGTGCGCATCGATATTCGCCGCATCGACACCATCAAGCTTAACGGCGAGCCAGTAGGCAATAGGGTGCGAGCGAAGATCGTGAAGAACAAGGTGGCGCCTCCCTTCAAGCAAGTCGAATTCGATCTTATGTACGGACAGGGCATTTCCAAGGAAGGTTGCATCTTGGATATGGCTGTGGATGCTGGCGTCGCAAAGAAGTCTGGCGCTTGGTATACCTACGGCGAAGAGCGCCTCGGCCAAGGGCGCGAGGCTGCGAAGCAGACGTTGGTCGAGAATCCCGACCTTCGCGATGAGTTAGAGCGCAAAGTGCGCGAGGCATTCGACATTCCCATCATCGAGCGCACTGCAGAGCAGATGGAAAGCGTTTCGCCCGTCGACAAGCCCACTAAGAAGAAGTAGCCCTCATGGACAAGCAGCAGGCAATCGAGGCGCTGCGAAAGCAGATTGAGCGGGTTGAAGACGGTTTTGTCGAATCGAACGCGCATGACGCAGCCCAATTGCCAAACAAACCATCCTGTGGTTGTGCAGATGCTCGTTCAAAAGGGGTCAAGGGGCCAAACCGATGCGATGGTGGCAAAGGGAAGCAAGGCGGCACAGCTTTCAACAAGATTGTGGCACTGATCAATGCCTCTGAGAAGTCATCTTGCGAGCTTCGCAAGCGCCTTGCGCAGGCAGGCTTTGACGAAGAGGAAACGCAAAATGCGCTCAAGCGAGCCGTGGACTGCGGCTTGGTCGACGATATGCGCTATGCGAGCATTCTCATTCGAAGCCGCCTGAACCAAGGCTGGGGCCTCGATGGCATCGAGCGCGAGCTCGAGCGCAATGGCATAAACCCCTTCGATATCGAGGGTTGGCCGGAAGGTTTCCCCTTCGGGCATGACGAACAGGTTAGCCGTGCGCTCGATATGCTTGAGAAGAAGCCGCCTCATGCACGCAACCTGCGTGACGCCGCCTATCGAAAGCTTGTGAAGCGCGGCTATAGCTCATCGATTGCCTCTCAAGCTGCTGGCATATGGTACGAATCGTTGAACCGTTCCTGATCGCACGACGCATCAGCGCATCAGGTCTCGCAGTGCGCCTCATGTGTTTTGTGTTCAGGCTCGTTTGAGTGACCAAGCATCTCCTTTTTCGCTTATCATGATACGAGCATGAGAATACGAACCCGCTTTCGGGTCTTTATATAACTAATTCAATAGGCTCTATATAAAGCGCATTCTCATGCCCCGATGCTTCATGTCGGAGCATCACCATTGGTTGAGCAAGGAAAGGGAGATACGATGCCAGAGATCATTTGGGCAATAATCGGCGTAGTCATCGGCATCGTCGTCGGCTTTCTGATTGCACGTTACCTCGTTACCTCTAGCTCGAAGAAGAAGGCTGCAGAAGCAGATTCCCTTTTAGAGCAAGCAAAGAGCAACGCAGAGGCAATCGAGCGCGATGCGCGAATAGAAGCCAAGGACGAGAAGCTGCGCATGCGCGCCGAAATCGAAGAAGAGCGCAAAGAGCGACAGAAGGACCTCCGCGAGGCTGAATCGCGCCTTCAGCAGCGTGAGGAGTCGATGGATCGCCGTGCGGACTCGCTCGAGAAGCGAGAAGCGCAGATCACCGATATGCAGGTGCAAGTCGACAAACGAGAAGAGGAACTCGATAGAGCGCAAGCTGAAGTAGCGCATCGACTCGAACAAGTGGCAGGAATGTCGCCAGCAGAGGCGAAGGCCGAGCTTCTCGACACGCTCAAGGACGAAGTGACGCACGAAAGCGCCCTCATCATTCGAGATGCTGAAGCGCGCACGAAGGCCGAAGCAGACAAGACAGCCCGCTCGATTCTCAGTTTGGCCATGCAGCGCATTGCCTCGGATCACACCATCGAGAACACGGTCTCCACCATTCATATTCCATCCGATGACCTCAAAGGAAGAATCATCGGACGCGAGGGGAGAAACATCCGTTCCTTCGAGCAGATCACCGGCACGAACCTCATCATCGACGATACGCCCGAATGCGTCACTATCTCATGCTTCGATCCAGTTCGTCGCGAGATCGGGCGCCAAACCATGGAGAATCTCATATCCGATGGTCGCATCCATCCCGCGCGCATCGAAGAGATGTACAAGAAGGCCGAAAGCCTGGTGATGCAACGCGTTCAAGAGGCTGGCGAGCAAGCCACGTTCGATACGGGCATACATGACCTGCATCCTGAGCTTGTTCAAACGCTTGGTCGTTTGCGGTATCGCACTTCCTACGGGCAAAACGTACTGAACCATTCTCTCGAAGTAGCCTATTTGTGCGGCGTTATGGCAAGCGAATTGGGCCTTGACCCTGTTCCAGCCAAGCGAGCCGGCCTTCTGCACGACATCGGCAAAGCTATCGATCGCGAAGTGGAAGGCAATCATGCCACGATAGGCGCTGACCTAGCACGCCGCTTCGGCGAGAGCGAAGAGACCGTCCATTCCATCGAAGCCCATCACAACGATGTCGAGCCCAGCACTGTGATAGACGTACTGGTGCAAGCAGCCGATGCCGTTTCAGCGGCTCGTCCTGGTGCTCGCAAGGAAACGCTCGATGCTTACATCAAGCGCCTGGAGAAGCTCGAAGAAATCGCCATGTCCTATGAGGGCGTGGAGCGTACCTACGCCATTCAAGCAGGACGCGAGGTCCGCGTCATGGTGCAACCAGATGTGGTCGACGAGGATCGCACCGTCGTGCTCGCGCACGACATAGCCCAACGCATCGAAAACGAGTTGCAATACCCCGGTCAGGTCAAGGTAATCGTCATCCGCGAGAGCCGCGCAGTCGGCATCGCCAAGTAAGCGGGAGGCGAAACGCTTACCGACTTCGTCAAAGAGGTGAGCGGGGAAGACCATCTCCGCATCGAGCAAGATCTCGGCAATGGCTACGTGCGCCTTCATGTCACGGAGGCGCAACGTCGCCAAGCTGCCCAAGACATTCATTGCAGCGAGAACATCCTGCTCGAACTCCTTCGAAACTCCAAGGATGCCCATGCAAGGCACATCTTCGTAGCCTTGTCGCGTGATGCCGACACGCGCGCCATCACCGTCATCGATGATGGAGACGGCATACCCCTCTCCATGCATGAACGCATCTTCGAGCCGCGCGTAACGTCCAAGCTCGATACTTCGCACAAGGATGCTTGGGGCTTCCATGGACGAGGCATGGCCCTTTACTCGGTCAGTGAAAATGCGATAAGCGCATTGGTCATGGCCTCCGATGTTGACCTCGGTGCATCGATTAGAGTGGTAAGCGATACGAAGAGACTCCCTGAACGGTCTGACCAGTCGACCTTCCCTCAATTCCAACTCTCTTCCCCCGGCAAGGTAGATGTGAGGGGGCCACGCAACCTGCTGCGAACGGCATGCGAGTTCGCTCTTGATGCTCGCCAGAGCAGCGCTCTGTTCATCGGCTCTCCAAGCGAGATAGCAGCTACGCTGTATGCCTATGGTGAATCAACCCTTTCAGCCATTGACCGCGCATTCTGCAAGGATGCTAGCGAGTTGCCCTTGACCAAGCGACTTGCAACCGCCGCAACTCCGGGAGAGCTCGCTTCGCTTTGCGACAACATAGGGCTCGATCTTTCCGAACGGACTGCTCGTCGCATCATGGATGGCAAGATAGCGCCCCTTCAAAGCGTGATAGACCTCATCCATGTGCAGCCTGAGCAACCCTCCAAAACCCATAAGAAGTCCGCCAAGCACAGCGCAATTCGACTCCAAGATTCTGAGAAGGGCCTTTTGGCCAAAGCCGCGTCCGCTGCTTTCAGATCCATTGCAGATGCCTACTACCTCGAGCCAGACGTCAAGCCAACCATCAAAGTCGGCAACAACACTCTGACCATTGCGATTCCTCTTGCGCCCTCTACCGAAGCGCCCATAGCAGCGGGCGAAGATGATATTGAACACGCGTCACGAAATTAGTAGAATCTGCGTAGACTTCCAACAGCTAGCTCGCGTAGCAGCCAACGCACAACAATTGAAACACGTAAGGATGTTCATGCAGGCTAATCAAATCTACTCAGGGCAGAACTGCCTTAAGGTTTCTTCGAAATCATCTCCGGCCTCGGTAGCAGGCGCCATTGCCGGCATGGTCAAAGACGGTGTCCCTGTGGAAATGCAAGCGGTCGGAGCGGGTGCCGTGAACCAGGCCGTGAAAGCCATTGCCATCTCGCGAGGCTTTCTCTCTCCCGTGGGAATCGAGATCGTTTGCATCCCCTCGTTTGCCGACATCATCATCGACGGCGAGTATCGCACCGCAATCCACTTCTCCATCCAGGCCTATCACATCCACGGAGCGGCTAGCACGGTGGAAGACCAACTTGCCAATCAATAGGCGCGCAGAGAAGCATGAGCGACGCGACTTCTGCGCTATCAGGACGTACGTTCTTCATCCAGACGTACGGCTGCCAGATGAACAAGCACGACTCCGAGCGCATTGCAGGGCTTCTCGAGAGCTTCGGGGCACAAGCGGTCGATTCTTTGGAAGAATCCGAGATTTGCCTTTTCATGACGTGCTGCGTGCGCGAAGCTGCCGACGTGCGCCTGATGGGTCAAGTCAACACCATCAAGAATGTTGCGCTACCCGAAGGCTCGCCCTGCGACCATCGCATCTTGGCGATTGGTGGCTGCATAGGCCAGCGTGATGGCGAAAAGCTGCTACGCGAGCTTCCGCATGTGGATGTTGTCTTCGGCACGCATAACATCGGCATGCTCCCGGCGCTTCTCGGCGACGCCCTCGATCAAGGCCGAAAGCAAGCTGTGGTACTCGAAGAAGCGACTAGCTTTCCAACCGACTTGCCGATCGATCGCGAACATGACTGGGCTGCATGGCTTCCCATCACAATAGGCTGCAATAACTTCTGCACCTATTGCATCGTGCCCTATGTGCGCGGCCGCGAGAAATCTCGGCCTATCGAGGACATCCTTCAAGAGGCAGAAGCCTACGTGGGGCAGGGCGTGAAGGAGATCACCCTGCTTGGGCAGAACGTTAACTCCTATGGGCGCGACCTCTATGGAGAGCCCCGTTTTGCCCGCTTGCTCTCAGCAGTGGCCGATACGGGAATCGAGCGCTTGCGCTTTGCCACAAGCCATCCGAAAGACATCACCGATGAAGTGATAGCCATGTTCGCTCAAGATGGTCCTTTGATGCCTGCGCTGCATCTGCCAGTGCAATCGGGCTCGAATCGCATTCTAGAGCTCATGAATCGCCGTTATACCCGCGAGCATTACCTCGAGCTTGTTGCCAAGCTGCGCGATGCCTGTCCCAGCATCGCCCTTTCCACCGACATCATCGTGGGTTTTCCTGGTGAGACCGAAGAGGATTTCGAACAAACCTACGAGCTCGTAAGAGACGTTGGCTATCATCAAGCATTCACGTTCATCTATTCCAAACGCGAGGGCACGCCAGCCGCGAACATGCCCGACGATACGCCTCGAGAGGTGATCCAAGAGAGATTCGATCGCCTGGTCAAGCTTGTGGAAGATCAGGCCTATCGGGCGAATCAGGCAGATGCGGGAAGCATCGTGGATGTTCTCATCGAAGGCGCATCCAAGCGCGATTCCTCGATGCTGGTGGGCAAGAGCCCGAAGAATCAAACCGTCCATGCTCCTATGCCCACCCACGAAAGCCTAAGCCAGCTTGTTGGCAGCATTAGGCCAGTCAAGGTAAACACGGCCAGAACCTGGTACCTTTCCGGCACGCTCTTGGATGCTGCGGAATGCGCGAACAATGTTCGATAACCTTGCTTCTCAAAACATCCTTGGCTTAGCGCATGAGGTCATTTGCATAGTCGGACCCACTGCTTCAGGGAAAACCGCCCTCGCAAACGAGCTTGCATATCGCTTGGGCGGGGAAGTGGTTAGCGCGGATTCCATGCAGATCTATCGTGGCATGGACATCGGCACGGGAAAGCCCAGCGCATCAGAGCTCAAGGTTGTCCACTATGGCTTCAACCTCGTTGATCCAGGCGAGCCTTATTCGGCCGCCTTGTTCCAGGAGTTTGCTCGGACATGCTTCAAGGACATCGACGCCAACAACAAGACGCCTTTCCTTTGCGGGGGTACCGGTTTCTACGTGCGCGCCGCCATTGATGGATACGATTTTCCCGCTGGAGAGCAGGTGGGAAATGACGTGCGGAACCGTTATGGCGCCTTTGCGCGCGAAAAAGGCGCGCAGGCTCTTTGGGAGCAGCTCCATGCAAAGGACCCCGCGAGCGCTGCTCTCATAGCTCCTAACGACATCAAGCGCGTCATTAGGGCATTCGAGCTTATAGAAGAGGGAACATCGTATGCGCGTCAGCATGAGAGCCTGAAAGCCATTCCCCAGGTGGTTCCCGCGCTTCTCATCGGACTCGCGGTTGACGCAGAAATTCTGAACGCTCGCATAGATGCACGGGTGGATGCGATGATGGAACGCGGCTTGCTGGATGAAGTGAAATGCTTGTTGAGCAAGGGGCTACGCGATAGCCTTTGCGCATCGCAAGCGATAGGATACAAGGAGCTGGTGGGCGTGATTGAGGGCACGACGTCTTTGGACGACGCTGTAGCCACCATAAAGCTCGCCACGCATCGGTTCGGGAAGCGGCAGCGTACCTGGTTTCGAAAGGACAAGCGCATCAACTGGCTTGCTGCGAACGAGCTTGACATCGAGGAGCTAGCCAACAAAGCCCAGACCATCATAGCTGGTCGAGAAGAGTCAAGGAGCATGCTTGCATGAGCGCGCATACCTATGAGTTCGAGAAGCTGCAAGGAGCCGGAAACGATTTCGTCTTCGTCGAGGACCTTGATGACGCGTTGGACATAACAGCACAGGAAGTCAAGGATCTATGCGATCGCCATAAGGGCATTGGGGCCGATGGCGTGATTGTGGTCAAGCCGCCAGAGAATACTGCGAACGATGGCTTCATGCACTACATCAATGCTGATGGAACACTGGCTCAAATGTGCGGAAACGGCGTGAGGTGCTTTGCGAAATACCTGGTAGATCACAAGATTGCCGGAACAGACGGAAGAGAGCTGAGAATCGAGACGCGCGCCGGCCTCAAAACGGTATCACCCACGATCGATGCCGACGGGAAGCTCATCGAAGCTACCGTGAACATGGGCATGCCCATTTTGGCGCCCGAGGCAATCCCTACAACCCTCGATTCCAATGCCACGACAGCTGCAGGTGTGCCATACTGCAAGGAGGTCCCCCTCGATTCGCCATTTGGCATCTTTCGATTCACCTGCGTTTCGATGGGCAACCCGCATGCGGTCGCCTTCGTCGACGACGTAGATGCCATCGACATCGAGAAGGTAGGGGCTTACTTCGAAAGCTGCAGTGCATTCCCCGAGAAAGCGAACATCGAGTTCGCTTCGATTTGCCCTGAGGGCATTAGGATGCGCGTATACGAGCGCGGATGCGGGGAGACATTGGCTTGCGGCACCGGAGCTTGCGCGACGGCCGTGGCAGCTTATCTTACAGAGCGCACCGGAAGGATGAGCGACCTGATCCTAAAGGGTGGTACGTTGCATATCGCTTATCAACCCAACGGCGAAGTGCTGATGACGGGACCAGCTGCCTACGTTTTCAGCGGCACCATAACCCTTGAGCCCTAGAGCAGGGCATGCCGATGGCTGAAATGCTCGAGATAAGAGAACCCATTGAACGCGCCTTGCTCGTGGGCATCTCGCGACCAACTGACGAAGTTTCAGTCGAGCAATCGCTTGCAGAGCTCAGACGGCTTGCCGATACCGTAGGCGTCGAGGTGGTCGAAGAGATTTGCCAGCGCATGGTCGCGGCGAACCCAAAGACGCTCGTAGGCAGTGGGAAGGCCCAGCAGATTGCCCAGATATGCACAGAGCAGGACATCGACGTTGTCATATTCGACGACGAGCTCACGCCATCGCAGCAATCGAACATCGAGCACATCGTTCAGCGAAACGTGAAGGTCATCGATCGCACAGCGCTTATCCTCGATATCTTCGCCCTGCACGCGCGAACCAAAGAGGGCTTGCTGCAAGTGCGGCTTGCCCAGAACGAATACCTCTATCCGCGCCTTCGAGGCATGTGGGCACACCTTGCGTCAAATCGCATGGGCGGTGGCGTGGGGTCACGCTTCGGCGAAGGCGAGAGCCAGTTGGAGGTCGATCGCCGCATCGTGCGCAAGCGCATATCATCCATACGGCGCGAGCTCAAGGAGCTCGAGGGCATCCGCAGAACGCAACGAGAGAAACGCTACGGCAGCGGCATCTTCAAGGTCTCGCTTGCTGGCTATACCAATGCGGGCAAGTCGAGCCTGCTTAACTGCTTGACGTCTGCTGACGTGCTCAGCATGGACAAGCTCTTTGCCACGCTCGATTCCACCACGCGCAAACTTGCGCTTCCTGAAGGACGCGAAGTTACGATAACCGATACCATCGGCTTCATTCGAAAACTCCCCACTACGCTCGTGGAGTCGTTCAAATCTACGCTCGACGAGATAAGCGGAGCTGACTTGATTTTGAAGGTAGTCGATGCCTCTTCGAGCGAAGCGGCTTATCAGATAGATACCGTAAACG